>NZ_JAFCVD010000005.1:0-258145 GCF_049896865.1 Flavobacterium sp. DSP2-3-1
TTATTGCGGCGGGGCTCACCTCTTCCCTTCCCGAACAGAGTAGTTAAGCCCGCCTGCGCAGATGGTACTGCAGTTATGTGGGAGAGTATGTCGTCGCCTTTCTTTGAAAACCCCGTTCTGATGAACGGGGTTTTTTATTCATTGTTTTTTAATATAAGAAGATGTTTATCGGTACCTTAGCTCAGATGGTAGAGCAATGGACTGAAAATCCATGTGTCCCTGGTTCGATCCCTGGAGGTACCACAAAATGCTCGGATGGTGAAATTGGTAGACACGCTGGACTTAAAATCCAGTGAACAGCAATGTTCGTGCGGGTTCAAGTCCCGCTCTGAGTACAAAAGGCTTCATTAGTTTAAAACTGATGAAGTTTTTTTATTTATAAATAGCATGATATATTAGCTATTTCCTGTAAGAAAATTAAAATTAATTTCAAATTTCCGATTTTGACTTCGCTTTTTTATAATTTAAACTTATTTCTGAGTCTATTATATCCTATTTCTTTGGTTGAATAAAATTTTTTTGTTTGTAAAGGTCATTTAAGATTTACTGTTGGTAAGTTTCAACTTTTAAATGTAGTATTTTTAGCTAAAATATTTATAATTAAATGAAATTAAAAGTAATTATAGTTGACGATGAAGCCCATGGACGTAGTTTTCTAAGAAAATTATGTAATCTTTATTTTAGCGAAAAAATAGAAATTATTGACGAATGTAACTCCGTTCAGCAAGCAGTTGTTTCGATAAAAAAATACAATCCCGATATTGTTTTTTTAGATATTCAAATGCAAGACGAAAATGGTTTTGAACTTTTTAAATATTTTGAAACGATAACATTTGAAACTATTTTTACAACAGCTTATAAAGAATATGCCATAGATGCTATTAAAAATAGTGCTTTAGATTATCTTCTTAAACCCATTAACATTGCCGATTTTAAATTAGCAATTGCTCGAGTTGAGCAAGCCAAATTGGTTAAAATTAATTTTGATCGTTATAAGTTATTAGCGGAGAACATTGCCAATCAGAATACAGGGAAAGAAAGAATTGTTTTCCCCTCAAAAACTGGTTTTGAAGTTGTGCAAGCCAATACAATTATTTTTTGTAAATCGGATGGAGCTTATACTACAGTTCATACTTTGGATAAAAATCACTTTACTTCTAAATCATTTAAGGAGACTTGTGAATTGCTTCATTCCTCTAATTTTTTGAGAGTTCATAGAAGCTTTCTAATTAATGTCAAATTTGTAATTAGCTTCAGATCTGATGAATTTATCTTAGAAATGATTACTGGTGATAAAATTCCTGTTTCAGATAAATCATTTACCAAAAAAGAATTAATTGATGCGATTTCTCAATAAGTTGATCCTTTTTTTCGGTCTATTTTTTTTCCCATATTTACTTTTAGGGCAGTATTATCCCTCCAAGAATTATTCTACCGCAGATGGCTTACCTAATAATGCAGTTCGCTCATTGTTTTTAGATTCAAAAAATATTTTATGGATTGGAACTGAAAATGGCGTTTCCAGAATGGAGAATGGTTCATTTTCTACTCTTAATGAAATTGATGGTTTGGGTCATAACAGCTGTTGGGATATTAATCAAGATAGCAATGGAAACATGTGGTTTGCCAGTTATGGAGGTGGGGTTAGCAAATATGATGGTAAAAAGTTTACTGTTTTTAATGTTAAAAATGGATTGCCCTTAGATCGGGTTAGAAAATTATTTTCGTATAAAAATAAAATGTTTATTGGAACTGAATTAGGTATTTCTATTATCGACATTAAGACCAATAAAGTTGTTACAATAAAAGGAATTCGTCCTCATTTTGGAGTGTTTATGGTAAGTGATTTTTTTACTTATAAAAAGGACGTTTATTTTTCGACTATTAATGAAGGTCTGTTTAAAGTTGATTTTTCTAGATCCATTCCGAAAATTGTACCTATTGTAGAATTTAATATTACTGGAAATGCTAATGATTCGCACGCTTATAGTTTAGGAAATTTTGACTCTAAACTCTTTTTAAGCAACAAGGGATTTATTAATATTATTGAATTAGAAAATCTAAAAAAGGGTCTGTTATCTACAAGTACCTTTGGTCAATCTATTATTTGGGAATATGTAAAAGACAACAGAGATGACATTTTTGCTGCTTCTTGGGGCCTTTTCGACAGTGATGGTGGATTGTATCAGATTTCTAATAATAAGATGGTTAATGTTTCAGATCACTATGGTATTGATTCCCGAAATTTACTCAATGTTGTTTATGATAAATCAAAAGATATTCTATATGTAGGTTCGAAAGACAAAGGAATTTATGAAGTCCGGTTGAATAAAATGATTGATTATAACTTGTTTGAGGAGAAATCGATTATTGATTTTGAAGTTTTTAATAATCAAAAAGTCATTTTGCACCATAAAGGGATCTCTATTTTCAATGCTTCTAATACTCTTTTCAGTAGTATTTCTTTATCCGATTTTAAAAAGGCAGAAATAGATTTTATAAAGAAAACCAAAAAACCATTGCCCACACACGCCGATGATTTTTTTGAATTGAATTATAAGTTACCTGCAAGCGGTATTGAACTTTACAGGCTCGTAAATTATGATAAAGTTCTTTGGGTTAGCAGTAATATTGGACTTTTTGAAATTGATTTAAATGGAAAGATAATAAACTATGTTCCCATTCATACTTATGAATTTGGTTTTACTCCAAATAATAAGTTTTTTGAGACCAATCCTTATGGCGGAGTTCATGTATATGATGATATTTATAATTTGAAAGTAAAATCTTTAGATGAAAAGGTCACGGCCATCGTAAAAACGCTCAATTATAATGACAAAACTTATCTTCTATCTGTTTTTAATGGATTGTATGTCTATAAAAATAATCAGTTTTATTCTTATTTAGCTGAAGGAATTTGGAAGGAGAAAAAGCTTAAACATATTACAGTTAATAGCAAGGGACAACTTATTTTGGCTGCCGAATTTGGAAATGTTTTTATTGTAGATGACTCTAAAGCTTTTAAAATTTTAAAAACTATTTCTAAAAAAGAGATTGAAGGTAATACTATTCTGTTTTTAGAATCGTTTAAAGATTTTATTCTCATCGGAACCGAAAAAGGAATCAACTTGTATAAGGATGGTGTTATTAGATTGATTGATAAAGAGCAAGGATTGAAAGATTGCGCGGTTACCACTTCACAAATATTCGAAAATCAATTGTGGTTGGGAACTAAAAAAGGATATTACACAATTAATTTAGAGCGATTAATAGCGCCACAAATGACCGTGTCAGAGATGACAATTTCAACAATCGAAATTAACAATGTTCCAATTAGTTCCTCTAATTATACATGGTTTCGTTATAATTCAAAAGAATTAATTTGTGATTACAAAGACAATTCGTTTTCCATTGATTTTATACCAAAAGGGCATGATTTTCCTAATAAATTAAAATTTCGATATCGTCTAAAAAGTACCAACCGATGGAGTCCTTACAGTGAAAAAACAAACCTGTTTTTACCTTATTTACCGTACGGTAACTATAATTTAGAAGTTGAAGTTTTTGATTCGAATGCAGGGAAAGCAACCATTTTTAAATTATTGGAAATTCATATTCGAGCTCCTTTTTGGATGACCTGGTGGTTTATTGCTTTAGCAATTTTGTCTATTTTTAATGTTTTAGTGTATTTGATTTTTAAATCTAAAAAGAAATCCAGAGAGCAGGCAGTGATACATAAACGTATCGCAGAAACCAAGCTGGAAGCTTTATTAAGCCAGATGAATCCTCATTTTACATTTAATGCTATGAATGCCATACAGGATTATATTATTAGTAATGATATTGGTAATTCATTAAAATATATAGGAGAGTTTGCTAAATTAATTCGTCAAACATTAGAAAATTCATCTAAACAAACGATTGCGATTGAAGAAGAAATTGAGTATTTGAAATCCTATATTATGATTGAAAATATGCGTTTTGATAACCGAATTGAAACGGAATTCCATATTGGTTCTGACGTAGATGTCTACCATTCCAAAATTCCTACCATGTTGTTGCAGCCTTTTGTTGAAAATGTTTTTGTTCATGCCTTTTACGCTTCGCATCCTGCGCCAAAATTGACAATCTCTTTTGAAATGTTGACTAAGAATATTTTAGAATGCAAAATTGTTGATAACGGAATGAGCTTAAATGCTGCTAAAAAAACAAAAATTCATAATTCAAAAGGCATTCAACTGACTAAAGAAAGACTTTCCCTTTTGCAAATTTCAAATGTCAATCCGATTAACATTCAGTTTACAGAAAATAACGGAACGACAGTTACGATAAGATTGACGGTATAATAATTGAAATGATTAATTATAAAGGCTCTAATCCAATTTTGGATCGGAGCCTTTTACGTTTATAAACCAATTGGGCTCTTTCATAGCTTAATAAGTACCTTTTATAAGACTATTTAATTGGGCTTACGGTAAACCTATATTTTTGTTTAAAAGGAGGTAAATCGAAGATCAAATCATATGCAAACGTATTACTGTGAAAATTGTGTTTCTAGAAGTAATAGTATTTGAAGGTCTAGAAAAAGCGCAATATTTTTGTAAACATTGTGGATCTATATGTTCTTCGATTTTAAATTTAAGAAGCTTTTTATGTTTGCAACATTCGAAAGGGAATTGTCAAGGCAGTCATTTACTTTTCTTTCAAAAAATCACATTATCGTAAAGTAAATAAAACAATTTTAATTATGGATTCTATTTTTTTTCCTTTGCAAAATTTTACCTTTATTTCTTATATCGCTTTTGGTATTGTTCTACTGAGTTTCCTTGTAGAAGCGAAGTCAAATTCGCCTTACAAATCGCTTTTATTTTCTAATATTGGCTTCGGAATATACTATTTTACCCTTGTGAAAGGTTCAGAAATTGATTTTTCAATATATTTTATGCTGCTCAGTTTTTTGATCTGTTCTTGGTTTTTCGTTTTAAGGAATATTGAAGAGGAAGAGGACGAGAATAGAGGATTTTTAAGAAATTATCACTGTAATAGTATTGTTGGGTTTAGTGATACTAAAGATGGAAATAATAAGGGGAATTCCTCATTAGAAAAAAGCACTTTATTCACTTTTTCACATGTTTTAAGCAAGCAATTATCAAAACTATTTGAAAGCAAATTGATGTTGTTTTTCAGTAATTTTTTAAAAAATGATGCCGTTCATTACAAACATCCTCAACGAAAGCTAGTCCGTGTTTTTACGTATCTAATTTTAATTTCCATTTTATTTTCGTTTTTTTTTGTTTAGGAGTTTATTATCGTTTATTTCCATATTAAGAGAATTTAAACTTTAACATTTGTTCCAATTAATAGGTTATTGTATCTTGTGAAAAAAAACTACTTTAGTTTTTTGTTTAATAAATCGATAACCACATAAATAACTTAACCTATGAAAAGACGATCTTTTTTAACCACTGCAACTCTTGCTTCTGCAGGTCTTACCACACTTTTGGTTACCGGTTGCACCTCCAGTACCAAAAAGAATGAAGATTCAGTACCATTAGGAGATTCTAATCAAGCCTTTGAACTGGATGAAGAAACCATTGGCAGTTTAAGAGAGAAATTAACTTCCGGAAAATATACTTCGGAACAATTAGTGCAACTGTACTTGAAACGCATTGAAGCGGTAGATAAGAATGGACCTCAATTAAATTCGGTTATTGAAATCAATCCGGATGCAGTAACTATTGCTGTTGCAATGGATAAAGAAATGATGGCAGGCAAAATCAGAGGGCCTTTACACGGAATTCCTGTTTTGATAAAAGATAATATAGACACTGCCGATAAAATGCAAACAACCGCAGGATCTTTGGCTATGGCAGGGAATATTGCTTTAAAAGATGCTTTTGTTGTTAAAAAACTGAGAGAGGCTGGAGCAGTAATCATTGGCAAAACCAATTTGAGTGAATGGGCAAATTTTCGTTCCACGCAATCGTGTTCCGGATGGAGTAGCAGGGGCGGGCAGACTAAAAATCCTTACATTTTAGATCACAATCCATGTGGTTCCAGTGCGGGATCAGGTACCGCTGTGTCAGCAAATCTTTGCGTAGTTGCTATTGGAACCGAAACGGATGGTTCTATTGTTTGCCCAGCTTCAGTAAATGGAATTGTGGGCATCAAACCAACAGTAGGTTTGGTTAGCCGTTCAGGAATTATTCCGATTTCAAAAACACAAGATACAGCTGGTCCAATGGCAAGAAACGTAACCGATGCGGCAATACTATTAGGTGCAATTGCTGCTGATGACCAAGATGATGCCGTAACGCTTGAAAGCAAAGGGAAAGCTCATAAAGATTACACGACATTTTTAGATGCAAACGCTTTGAAAGGAAAAAGGATTGGTATTGAGAAAAAACCGCAAGGAGATAATAAATACATAAATGCACTTTTAAACGATGCCATTAACCTACTAAAAAAGCAAGGTGCTGTCATTGTCGAAATTGACTATTTCGATAAAATTAATGCTTTTGGTCAAGCCGAATTTGAAGTTTTACAATATGAATTTAAAGACGGATTGAACAGCTACTTGGCTACGGCCAATGCAAAAGTAAAAACTTTAAAAGATGTAATAGATTTTAATAGCAGTAATGAAGATAAAGCAATGCCTTATTTTAAACAAGAAACATTAGAGAGTTCTAACGCAAAAAAAGGTTTGGATGATAAAAAATACTTGGAAGCATTAGCCGCAAGTTTCGAAGGAAGTAAAAGTGTTTTAAAATCTGTTTTTGAAGAAAATAAGTTGGATGCCATTTGTGGAATAACGATGGGCCCTGCTTGCAGTATTGATATGATTTACGGGGATCGTTGGGGAGGATATTCTTTGACATCGCCAGCAGCGGCAAGTGGATATCCACATATTACTGTTCCAAATGGGATAGTGTATGATTTACCCGTTGGATTATCTTTTTTTGGAACGCCGTACACTGAAGGAGAATTAATCGGATTAGGTTATGCGTATGAACAAGCATCTAAAAAGCGACTAAAACCAGTATTTAAGCCTTCTTTTATATAATTATTTACACAATAAAGAGTATTAAAAAGGGTAAAGAGTGAATCACTTTTTACCCTTTTATTTTTACTTAATATTCACAAATGGAGTTAATTAAATATTCTGGACATTTGAATTGTGGGCGGCAAATGTCTCATCCTAAAAATGAAATAGCCATCCCAATTTCTCCCAAAAATTTTTTTAGCGATACTCGCATCAACTATTTTTTTGGCTTTAATTCCATCTTAGGTTTCTTTTATTATTCCAATTCTCGGAACTACTCTAATAACATGTAAATCGGCGATCATACCCAATACAAGAACTTTTGCTTCTCGAAGAATTAGATTAGCGAATCATCTTCAGCTTCTCTTCAATGCAACTAAACCCTCCATGGTTAGTCGAATGTTTTCGTCTTTTTGGGTGGTTAGCGCTATTTTAAAAGCCATTTTGCTTTGGTTCCAAAATTTCCGACTTCAGAGATACACAGGAATAATGATTCCTCATTAGAAATCGTTGAGTTTTCCATATTTGGGTATGCTTTAAATATTATTGTGGCAATTTTTTTAATATTGGCATCGGAATTCTGCGCTTATTAAATTACCGTCACCATAAATTCGTTTAAATTATGACACTCCAACGAATGTTTTTTTCCTACCTATTTGTTAGAATTAATTCTAAATTTTTTGCCCTTTGCGTTAAGTTTTCAAATAAATCCGTATCACTATTCTTTAAAGTCCACTGATAAAGAGTTCACACAATAGCGTTGTCCGGTTTTTGTAGGTCCGTCATCAAACACATGCCCTAAATGGCTGCCGCAATTTGCACAAAGGATTTCGGTACGTTTCATGCCATGCGTAACATCTGAAATATATTCAACTTTTCCAGGAATGGATTCATCAAATGACGGCCAACCGCAATGTGCATCAAACTTAGAATTGCTTTCGAACAAAGGTTCTCCGCAGGCGCCGCAGCAATACGTTCCTTTTTCATAAAGCAAGTTATAAGTTCCCGTGTGTGGATATTCAGTCCCTTTTTGTCGAAGAATTCTATAGCGTTCCTCGCCTAATTGTTCTTTCCATTCTTGTTCGGTTTTTTCTACAGGATATTTCATGATTATTTTTTTTATTAATTGTATAATGTTGTATTTCAATTATTTATTTTGGATGAATTGAACTGTTTTTTCAATTACTTTAGGGTTGCCTAGAATCTTTCTATGTCCTAATCCGTCTGTTAGTAGTAACTCTCCATTTTTTAAATATTTATGAATGTGAATTCCAGCCTTTACGGGAACTTCAGGGTCCTGATTGTCATGTATCACTAAAACTGGAATAGCAGTTTCCTTGGCGGCTAGGAAAGCAGAATAATTACTCATTTTTTCTCCGTATTTTTTTTCGAAATACAGGCGCAAAAGAGTGCTTACTGCTGGTTTCAATTCTAATTTTGCTACAAAATCATCCATAATATCTTCCACAATGTCTCCACTGCCAATTACTACGGCATGATTTACTTTTAAACCTTTTTTTATCGCATTTAAAACGGACATTCCTCCTAATGAATGACCAATGGCTGCTTCGAACGGTCCAAATTGCTTCTCTATTTCTAAAATTGTAGCGATAAAATCGACCATAATTGTAGTTTTACCGGGTGATTTTCCATGCGCTGGAGCATCAAAACTAATAGTAGAATATCCGGCTTTTAATAATTCGTCGGCTATTTTGAATAATTGAGTTCCGCGTCCTGACCAACCGTGTACTAATAAAATTTTCTTCTCGCTTTTTCCATATTGATACAAAACAACCTCCTTATCAATTGCGGGCACTCGGATTAATTTTTGAATGCTTTTGTAATCCATTTCTAATTCTCTTTTTGGAATTTTATGTTTTATCGGTGTCGTAAAGAGTTTAGCAGCAAATAATGTAATTAGTTTTGGAGAAATAAAAGAGATTAATTTACTGGTTAATAAAATTATCTTAGGAATTTTCAATGATTGGGTATGATTAGAAGTTTTTTTTGTCATTTCAATAAATTTTTAACCGAGTTATTATTCTATAAATTTTTTAGTAAATTTAGAAAAACATAAAAGTAGTATTTTTTATAAAGTTTTTTATTGGTATTAACATAAAAGACTCAAATATTAAATATTCCAATCATAGAAGAATTTACTGAAAACATTAAAATTTCATAAATGGAAATATTTCATATCAGCGCAGAATGTTATCCCGTTGCGAAAGTAGGAGGTTTAGCTGACGTTGTTGGCGCATTGCCAAAATATCAAAATAATGCAGGACATAAAGTACGTGTAGTGATGCCTTGCTACGACACAAAATTTAAAAAAGAAAATGATTTTGAATGTGTCTATTGGGGGCATGTAAAGTTGGGGGATTTCAATTTTCCTTTTAATATTCTTAAAGAAAAAACAGATAAGTTAGGATTTGAATTGTATTTGGTTGAAATCCAGGAATTATTTGATAGAAAAGATGTTTATGGATATCAAGACGATATCGAGCGTTTTTTATCTTTCCAAATTGCAACTTTGGATTGGATTACAAGCAGAAGCGAAGTGGCGGATGTCATTAATTGTCACGATCATCATACGGGTTTGATTCCATTTATGATGTTGTATTGCCGTAAATACGAAAAATTACGGAATATTCCTTCCATGATTACCATTCATAATGGTTTGTATCAAGGTCAGTTTGGATTTGATAAATTGTATTATTTACCAGAATTTGATTTGGCTCATGTCAACGTTTTAGAATGGGATAATTGCATCAATTCATTGGCAGTAGCCATAAAGTGTGCTTGGGCTGTAACGACAGTTTCGCCTAACTATCTGAATGAAATCAATTATTCAGCAAACGGACTAGAATCCTTATTTAATCTGGTGCGTTATAAATCTAAAGGGATTTTAAACGGAATTGATATCGAAGTTTGGGATCCGGCAAAAGATGCGATGCTGGAAAAAAACTATTCAATGAAAAATTTTGAAAAAGGAAAACAGGAAAATAAAGAAAAGTTATGTAACCTATTTAATCTGGATCCAACAAAACCACTTTTTAGTTTTATAGGAAGATTATTAGAAGAAAAAGGAGGTGATTTATTGCCACATGCCGCAGCGCTTGCATTGTCAGAAAATTATCAACAAATTAATATTTTGATTTTAGGTTCTGGAAATAAAATTATTGAAAATCAATTAAATAGTTTGCTACAAGATTACAAGGGAAATTACAATACGTTCATTGGATACAATGAAGAACTAGCACACTTGATTTACGCCGGTTCTGATTATTTATTAATGCCTTCCAGAGTAGAACCTTGTGGTTTGAACCAAATGTATTCGTTACGCTACGGAACAATTCCTATTGTGAGACGAACAGGTGGACTAAGAGATACGGTAATTGACTTTGGTGATGACGGAAACGGGATTTGTCATGATCAGGCCACAGTTGGCGATATATGTTATTCGATTCAGAGAGCAATTGATTTATACGACGACAAAAAACATTTTAATAAAATTCGAAAAATAGGAATGAACACGGACCATTCTTGGG
This sequence comes from Flavobacterium sp. DSP2-3-1, assembly GCF_049896865.1. NCBI lineage: Bacteria > Pseudomonadati > Bacteroidota > Flavobacteriia > Flavobacteriales > Flavobacteriaceae > Flavobacterium > Flavobacterium sp. DSP2-3-1. Next base: position 10,591 of record NZ_JAFCVD010000005.1, read on the forward strand.
AGCGTGTTTGTCAGGAATATATAGAAATGTACAAACTAATAATTAACAAGAAATGAAAGCCAAAAAGAAAAATGTAATTGCAATAATTTTAGGTGGAGGACAAGGATCTCGATTATATCCGTTGACAGAATCAAGATCAAAACCAGCTGTGCCAATTGGAGGCAAATATAGATTGGTTGACATTCCAATTTCAAATTGTATGAATTCAGATATTTACAGGATGTTTGTATTGACGCAGTTTAACTCCGCTTCCTTAAATGCACACATCAAAAACACCTATAACTTTAGTATTTTTAGCCATGCTTTTGTTGATATTCTTGCAGCAGAACAAACTCCTGACAATCCAACTTGGTTTCAAGGTACCGCGGATGCTGTAAGACAATGTATGCCTCATTTCTTGAATCATGATTTTGATTATGCGTTGATACTTTCCGGTGATCAGTTGTACCAAATGGATTTCAACGATATGTTAGAAGAACACATTAAGAACGAAGCTGATATCTCTATCGCTACTTTGCCAGTAAATGCTAAAGACGCGCCTGAATTTGGGATATTAAAAACAAACTCCGAAAGCTGTATTGAATCTTTTATTGAAAAACCGGCTAAAGAATTGTTGCCAGACTGGGAATCGGATGTGAGTGAACAAATGAAAAGTGAAGGAAAAAATTATTTGGCTTCGATGGGAATCTACATTTTCAACAAAAAACTGTTGGTAGAGATTATGTCCAATAAAGAAACCAAAGATTTTGGTAAAGAAATTATTCCTCAAGCTGTAGGGCACAAAAAGATTTTAAGTTATCAATATGAAGGATATTGGACTGATATTGGTAATATTGATTCCTTTTTTGAAGCGAATATAGGATTAACAGATGACTTGCCAAAATTCAATTTATTTGATAACGAAAATAAAATATTTACGAGACCAAGATTGTTGCCACCATCAAAATTCCAAAAAACAATGGTTGACAAATCATTGATTTCGGAAGGTTGTATATTGAATGCCAAAGAAATTAATCGTTCTGTAATTGGTATTCGATCCAGAATAGGGGAAGGTACCATAATTCAAAACAGTTACGTAATGGGTAATGATTTCTATCAGAATATTGATGATATGAATGAAGATCTTAAAAGCGACAGACAATTGGTGGGAATTGGGGAAAGATGTTTTATTAGCAATGCGATCGTGGATAAAAACTGCAGAATTGGTGACGACGTTTACATAAATGGTGGAAATCATTTACAAGACTTTTCTAATGAGTTGTACGCCATAAAAGACGGAATTGTTGTTATCAAAAAAGGAGCAGTTATACCGGATAATTACATTATTAAGTAAATCTTAAAACTGTTTTTTTACACTAATATTCTGATTTTTACATAAAGCAGAAGCATACAATTGTTATATGAGTAAAGTTATCTCGCATTCCCTTTTTACCGATTTTGATATTGATTTATTTAAAGCTGGAAAACATTTCCGCCTTTACGAAAAATTAGGCGCACATCTTACCACGGTTGACGGAGTGGATGGTGTTTATTTTGCCGTTTGGGCACCAACAGCGCATTCCGTTTCTGTTGTTGGGGAATTTAATTTTTGGACACAAGGCGAGCATCTTTTAGAAGTTCGTTGGGATTCCTCCGGTATTTGGGAAGGATTTATTCCAAATGTAGAAAAAGGAACCACCTATAAATATAAAATACAATCCAATAATGGTGGAATTATTACTGAGAAAGCCGACCCGTTTGCTTTTTATTGTGAGAAACCACCGCATACAGCATCAGTAGTTTGGGATTTAGAGTATAAATGGAAAGATGCTAGCTGGATGGAAACCCGTCAAAATCATAATGGTTTAGACAAACCTTATTCAGTGTATGAAGTACATTTAGGCTCGTGGAAACGTCACACAGATGAAAATCGGTTTTTAACTTATCTCGAATTTGCCGAAGATTTAGTAAACTATGTGAAAGAAACTGGCTTTACTCATGTAGAGTTCATGCCAATAATGGAGTATCCTTACGATCCGTCGTGGGGATACCAATTAGTGGGATATTTTGCACCAACTTCCCGTTTTGGGAATCCGCAGGAATTCATGCATTTAGTAGATAAATTGCATGAAGCCGGAATTGGAGTAATTCTGGATTGGGTTCCTTCTCATTTTCCTGACGATGCCCATGGTTTAGGATTTTTTGACGGATCGAATCTTTTTGAACATCCAGATCGTAAAAAAGGATATCATCCTGATTGGAAAAGTTTAGTGTTTAATTATGGACGAAACGAAGTTCGTTCGTTCTTAATCAGTAATGCGTTATTTTGGTTGCAACATTATCATGCTGATGTGCTTCGCGTTGATGCTGTCGCCTCGATGTTGTATTTGGATTATTCCAGAAACGATGGCGAATGGGAACCTAATATTTACGGTGGAAGAGAAAATCTAGATACTATCAGTTTCCTGAAAGAATTTAACGAAGCCGTTTATTCTAATTTTACAGGCGTACAAACTATTGCCGAAGAAAGCACTTCGTTCCCAATGGTTTCCAGACCAACATCTATGGGTGGTTTGGGTTTTGGAATGAAATGGATGATGGGTTGGATGCACGATACTTTGGAATATTTTCAAAAAGACACGGTGTACAGGAAGTACCATCAAAATGATTTGACTTTTTCGATGACCTACACTTTTTCGGAAAATTTTATGTTACCGCTTTCGCATGACGAAGTGGTGTACGGAAAAAAATCCATAGCAGGAAGAATGCCTGGAGATGAATGGCAGAAATTCGCGAATTTAAGATTACTGTATGGTTATATGTTTATGCATCCGGGAACAAAATTATTGTTTATGGGAAGTGAATTTGGACAAAGCAGCGAATGGAATTTTTCAGAAAGTTTAGACTGGCATTTATTACAATATCCGTTTCATGCCGGCGTCAAAAAATTGATTACGGACTTGAATAAACTCTACAAAACACAACCTGCATTACACGAAAAACAATTCAGTTCAGAAGGTTTTGAATGGATTAATTACTCCGATCATCAAAATGCTGTGATGTCTTTCATTCGAAAAGGAAATGATCCAAAAGACGATGTAATTGTAATTTGCAATTTTACTCAGGTTATACGCCCTGATTATCGAATTGGTTTACCTAAAAAAGGTAAATTAACCGAAATTTTTAATAGTGATGCTTTAGAATATGGAGGAAGCGGAGTTTCTAACGCTAAAAAAATAGCAGTCGAGGCCATGCCTTATGATGGAAGAGATTATTCTACTGAGTTGCTTTTACCTCCTTTGAGTGTAATTGTATTTAAGATTTCATAAGTTAAAAACTCACTTTTTTTTAAATAAATAGTATTAATGGTTTTCATTTATTATGGAAACCATCAGTATATATTGCTGATTGTTCCATTGAAAAAAACTACAACGTTTTCGTTAATAAACATCAGATTTACATAAGCTTAAAAGTATTTTTGTATTTTTGGAAACCAAAAATTGATTAGAATTAATACCATAAAACATGATTACAAATACAGAATTAGAATACAAAGGAGATTTATATCCCACAAAAATAGTTTCTTTTGAACATGAGGTAGATTCCATAAGTTTTCACACTGAAAATAGTGTCATATTAAAAGTAACGGTATTAAGAGACAGTTTAATCCGATTTAGATTTACCACAAAAGGATACTTCAGTAATGATTTTTCTTATGCAATTGACAAAAGTCATTCTCATGGATATAATTTTCTTGAGGTTTCTGAAATGGAAGAGTATTATCAGATAAAAACAAGTAAAGTAAAATGCAGAATTCAAAAAATAGACATGAGATTGTCTATTTATGATTTGGAGGATAATATTATTTTAGAGGATGAATTGGGGTTCCATTGGGAAGAAAGCTATGAATACGGTGGGAATATCGTAAAAATGAGTAAGGCTTCAAAAGATGGGGAATGTTTTTACGGACTTGGTGATAAAGCAACCCAATTGAATTTGAAAGGAAAAAGACTGGAGAATTTTGCGACAGATCAATATGCTTTTCAAAAGGATCAGGAACCATTATATAAAGTAGTTCCATTTTACATTGGACTACAAAACAAGCAGTCGTACGGTATATTCTTTGATAATACGTTCAGAACTTATTTTGATTTTTGTCACGAAAGAAGAAACGTAACCAGTTATTGGGCAGAGGGCGGAGAAATGAATTACTATTTCATTTATGGACCACAAATGCAAGATGTAGTTACCACTTACACTGATTTGACTGGAAAACCCGAATTGCCGCCACTTTGGGCACTGGGATATCATCAATGTAAATGGAGTTATTATCCAGAAAGTAATTTAAAAGAAGTTGCTGCCAAATTTAGAGAGTTGAAAATTCCTTGCGATGCGTTGTATTTGGATATTGATTACATGGAAGGTTTTCGATGTTTTACTTGGAACAAAGAATATTTTCCAGATCCAAAAAGAATGGTGGCTGAATTAGCAGAAGATGGTTTCAAAACGGTTGTAATTATTGATCCAGGAATAAAAATAGACAAAGAATATGCCGTCTACAAAGAAGCTTTAGAAAAAGATTATTTCTGCAAAAGAGCTGACGGTCCATATATGAAAGGTAAAGTTTGGCCAGGAGAGTGTAATTTTCCGGATTATACAAACCCTCTAGTACGAGAATGGTGGGCTGGACTATTTAAAGAATTAATTTCGGAGATTGGAGTAAAAGGAGTGTGGAATGACATGAATGAACCCGCAGTAATGGAGGTTCCTAATAAAACATTTCCAATGGACGTGCGTCATGATTACGACGGAAACCCTTGTAGCCATAGAAAAGCACACAACATTTACGGTACACAAATGGCCAGAGCAACCTATCACGGTGTAAAACGATTTGCTTATCCAAAACGACCATTTGTAATCACAAGATCAGCGTATGCCGGGGCGCAACGCTACACTTCTTCTTGGACTGGAGATAATGTGGCCACTTGGGAACATTTATGGATTGCCAATATTCAAGTGCAACGAATGTCAATTTCCGGGATGGGTTTTACAGGCTCAGATATTGGTGGATTTGCTGAGCAACCTTCGGGAGAATTATACGCCCGTTGGATTCAATTGGGAGTTTTTCATCCTTTTTGCAGAACGCATTCTTCCGGAGACCACGGAGACCAGGAACCATGGGCTTTTGATGAAGAAGTTATTGATATCACTAGAAAATTTGTCAATTTAAGATATCAATTATTACCATATTTATACACTATGTTTTGGCAATATATTGAGGAAGGAATTCCTATGTTGAAACCATTGGTGTATTATGATCAAGAAGATATTCAAACACATTACAGAAATGATGAATTTGTTTTTGGAAATCAAATATTGGTTTGTCCAATTTTAGAACCTAATGCAGTCGGTAGAAGAATGTATATTCCTCGTGGACAGTGGTATAATTATTGGACCAACGAAGAAGTAAAAGGAGGAAAAGAGATTTGGGTAGACACTAAATTTGATCAAATTCCAATTTTTGTAAAAGCGGGAGCAATTATCCCTAAATATCCTGTTCAACAATATGTTGGAGAACTAGAATTTGATGAGTTAACATTAGATGTTTACTACAAGGAAGGAAAGGAAAAATCAGTAGTGTATGAGGATGCTCAAGATGGGTATGATTACAAAAAAGGACGATACAGCTTTCTATCATTCCAAGCCACAGGTAAAGAAAAAGAATTGATTATACAGTTACACAAAGAAGGAAAATATGACACGCATTACACGAAATATAAAATAAATTTAATTGGTCTGCCATTTAAAGTTAAAATGATTGAAATTGATAATGTTGAAGTGTCTTTTGATAGAAGCACTTTAGAAAATGAAAGCTATTTAATTGTCGATAAAGAATTTACGGCATTTCATATTACAGGCGAATAACAAAAAAAGTTGATACTTTTACATTTAATTATGTAAATTTAAATCTCTATGATAATTGTATTTTTGTTTAATATTTAAAATCATAAAATTATGAAAAAGCATTTAATAGCAGGGATTTTTGCAGTAGGATTAGTTTATTCTTGTGCAACGAATCCTATAACAGGGAAGAAAAGTTTAAATTTTGTTTCTAATAGTGAATTGTTTCCAACTTCTTTTCAACAATATGGTACTTTTTTAAAGGAAAATAAAGTAATTACCGGAACTGCTGATGCCAGAAAAGTGGAAACAGTTGGTTTGCGAATTAAAGCTGCTGCAGAAAAATATTTAATTTATTTAGGGCAATCACAGTATTTGCAAGATTACCGTTGGGAATATAAATTAATTGACAATAAAGAAGTGAACGCTTGGTGTATGCCAGGAGGAAAAATTGTTGTTTATTCAGGAATTTTGCCAATCACTAAAGATGATGCAGGTCTAGCTACTGTAATGGGACATGAAGTTTCTCATGCATTAGCTAATCATGGAGCGCAACGTATGAGTGCCTCTCAATTGCAACAATTGGGAGCTGTAGGAGTAGCAGTTGCCACTGGAGGTAAAAGTGAACAAACACAACAAATATGGGGACAAGCATATGGTATTGGTTCTCAAGGTTTAGGAATACTCCCTTTTAGTAGAGGTCATGAAACCGAAGCGGATAAAATTGGTCTTACATTAATGGCAATTGCAGGATATAATCCAGAACAATCAATTACTTTTTGGCAAAGAATGTCTGCGCAATCTTCAGGACAAGCACCATCAGAGTTTTGGAGTACACACCCGTCTGACGCTACAAGAATTGCAAACTTAAAAGCATTAATTCCGGAAGCTAAAGCTTTAGCAGCCAAAGTTGGAGTTATCTACAAGTAACTTTTACCTAAAAATAAATTTAAGCTATCCTCAAAAGGGATAGCTTTTTTTGTATTCTGCCTTTTAGATATTTATAACTGTTCGTGTTTATTGATGATTTGTTAACCCATGATTTATTCATTTTTTTTACAATTCTTAACGAAAAATAAATAAATTCGCATCATAAAAAAATTAATCATGGCAGATTTACAAAAAGGAAGTACTAAATTATTAAACGCTTGGGCTTTTTATGACTGGGCAAATTCAGTTTATACGCTTACCATCGCATCTGCCGTGTTTCCAATTTTTTACGAAGCTTTATTTTCGGAACTAGATCATTATATTGATGTTTTTGGTTTACATCTGAAAAATTCAGCTTTAATTAGTTTTGTTACCGCTTTTGCATTTCTGTTGGTCGCTTTTATTTCACCTTTATTATCAGGTATTGCTGATTATGTGGGGGATAAAAAATCATTTATGAAGTTCTTTTGTTATTTGGGAGCATTGTCTTGTATGGGATTATATTGGTTCAATCTTGAAAATATATACATTGGATTGGCATTTTACTTTTTTGGATTGATTGGATATTGGGGAAGTTTGGTTTTTTATAATTCCTATTTGCCTGATATAGCTTATGTGGAGCAACAAGATAAAATTAGTGCTAAAGGATATTCCTTAGGATATATCGGAAGTGTGATTTTATTGATCATCAATCTAGCGATGATAATGAAACCTAAACTTTTTGGAATCACCGGAACTGATGGAGAAGCAGCAATGAAAGCCATGCGATATTCCTTTGTTATGGTAGGTGTGTGGTGGATTTTGTTCAGTCAGTATACGTATTATTTTCTGCCAAAAGGCAATAAAAACGCCAATCGTAAAGTAACGCACCATGTTGTTTTTAATGGTTTGAAAGAGTTAAAAATAGTTTGGTTTTTATTGAACGAAAACATTGCATTAAAACGGTATTTAGGCAGTTTCTTTGTTTCAAGTATGGCCGTACAAACAGTAATGCTTGTTGCCACTTATTTTGGCGCACAGGAAATTGCTTGGTCTTCAAAAGCCGAAAGCACAACAGGTTTAATTATTTGTATTTTAATCATTCAATTAGTGGCTGTTTTTGGAGCCATAATAACTTCAAGAGCTTCAGGCAAATTTGGAAATATTCCCACTTTAATTGGGATCAATTGTATTTGGGCAGTATTTTGTGCACTTGCATTTTTTATTACTTTACCCATACATTTTTATGTGATGGCATCTATTGCAGGCCTTGTGATGGGAGGGATTCAGGCGTTATCGCGCTCCACTTATTCAAAATTATTACCAGAAACGCAGGATACCGCTTCTTTTTTTAGTTTTTATGATGTTGCTGAAAAAATTGGCATCGTAATAGGCATGTTAGTATATGGAATTATTGACCAAATTACCGGCAGTCCAAGACTTGCCATTGTGTTTTTGGGAGTATTCTTTGTTCTGGCTGTTGTTTTGTTGAGAAGAGTTCCAAAAAAAGGTATCCTAAATTGATAGAACACCTTTACTGTATAAGAAAAAGGTCGAGTTAGGACTTAGAGATGGTACCGGAACCATTCACTTTTATATCTTTTTTCTTCGGATCACCTTTGTATTCAACATCTCCCGAGCCCGAAACCCTTGCATATAGGCTTTCGCTGCAGAAAACTGTATTATCACCTGAACCAGAAACAGTGACCTTAACATTTTTGGCCTTTAAATTTGATGCATCTATATTACCCGATCCGTTTAAACTACTGTTCAAATTCTCTGATGAGCCAGTTAGCTGCAAGTCGCCGGAACCGGTTAAATTGATTTCAAGATCAGTTGTTGCTACATTTAAATTGATATCACCAGAACCAGCTAATTTGACTGAAAATGATTTTGATTCAATTCGATTTTTGCTTAGTACATCGCCAGAACCAGTTAAAGAAACCTGATTTATACTTTCGAAAGGGACTGTGATAATAATTTGCTTTCCTTTGTTGGGGATGATGTATTTGTTCTTTTCAACAAAAATTTTCAATTCTTGATCCACGACTTCAACTTTAATATAAGGCAATAAATTTTCTTCCCCTTTTAAAGTAATTTTTCCTTCTTTTCCTGATATTAATTCGACATCAAAAAATCCTGCAACAGCAATCGCGTCATACGAAGCGGTGGTTCTTTTTTCAGAAGCTACAGTTCCGTTACCTTTTATTTTTGCATTGGAGGACCATTGTGCGTGTGTCATCGAGGTTGTTAATAAAGCACAACTGATAAATAATTGGATTGAATTTTTCATATATTTTGTTTTAGGTTATTGGTTTCTGGTAAGTGTTACATTTCCGTAATCTGAAATTATGTTCAAATTGTTAAGCCCTTTTTTCTTGTGATAGCCACTGTATTTTTTTGAGTTTGAAGCTTCTTCCTTTAAGTTAATTTCTAATTTGTTGTCATATTTAAAGTTACAATATTTTAGTGCAATATTAAAATCAAACGCAAAATTAGGATTGTATCCGATGTTTATTCCAGTGTATCGCGCGACTATATCAACTGAATTTGCCTTTGTGTTTATGGTTTGAAGGGCAACAGAACTGTACTTTGTGTTAAGTTTTAAATAATCAAAAACTTCTCCGATTTGTATGGTCAAATAGTTGCCCATTGCATCCAATGTTTTTACATTTTGAATTCTGATTTTTCCGTATGTACTGTTGTATTTAATGGCGTCACTTTCTTCAATTTCAATATCTGTGTAATCAGAGATTAAATTCAATTTAGTAACTTCTCCAATTTTTAAATTAGAATATTTAGCGGTAATTATTCCGTTTTTTAGAAATACAATACTCGAGTTAGAGCAGTATTCCATTTGAATTGTGCTATTTCCGGACAATCTCCCTAATGTTATTTTCCCATACTTGCATTTGATATCGGCATCAGCCAAAAGATCAGTAGTACTAATATTACCGTATTTGTTATTCAGTTTTACATTTCCGTTTTTGGGAATTTTAATGGTATAATTTATTTCAAAACTATTGTTTTTCCCCGGACTCTTATAACTTGGATTTCCCAAAATCGTTTTGGCAGAAATCATTCCTTTCAAAGCGACTATTTCAACAGCAATCGTTTCAATGCGCTGGTTAAGCCAATTCTCATTATCACCACTCACTTTTATACTAATATTAAGTTCAATTTTATCTTCATTCCAAGTGGTTACTGTAATATTTCCATACGAATTTTCAATCAAGAGCGCAGCATCTGGATTTACATAATAGGCTTTCTTGATATTTTTTTCTTTCGAATGAAGAAAATTAGTATCAACCGCATGTCCCAAAAATGGAGTTAAAATTAACAAAATCAGTATTTTACATTGTCTTTTCATCTGCTATGTTTATTTTTTGTTCCTTGTTTTCAATATGTTGCAGTACACTTTGCAAAAAAGAAATCCGAGTTTGAAGATTGCTAATCATCGCGTAAATAATCTGTTTGCTTTCCCCATAGGTTTCTAATTCTTGCATGATTTTTTCATAATCCGCATCCAAAACTTTCATTTGCTTGAGTGCATCGGCAATAATTTTTTTATTCTCAGGAGACTTTTTTTCGTTTATTTTGTCTAATTCTCTTTCGATTAAAACAGTAAAAATGGAATCGGTCTGTTTTGTTTCTTTTGATGCAAAGTGCAACTCCTCCGTTTTCTTAGGAGTATGATTGAAGATAGAAATGCTTAATAAAACAATTATAGAAGCAGCGATCCCAATCCCCACAAAACGTTTCCAATCTGATTTTTTTGATTTTAATTTTTTTATAAATCGTTCCTCATGATTATTTTCAATAATCTCGATATCCCATTGATTTTCAAATTTTTCGAAAAAGTGGTCTAATTTTTTATTTTCTTTTTTCATATTTCTTCTAATTTTTTTCGCAGGCAATCTTTGGCTCTGCTCAAAGTAGTTCTGCAATTGGCATAACTGATAGTCAGAATTTCGCTAATTTCTTCATGATCATATCCTTCAATAAAAAAGAGCGTTAAAACCATTCTGTAATTGTATTTTAATAAAGCAATTGTATCTAGAATTTGTTTCACTTTTAAATCCTTAAAATCGTTATTTTCTGTAATGCCAATATCAGTTTCTTCCAATTTATGAACTGTTGTATCAAAATCCTCCGGTTTGAAATGGTTATTCTTTTTGTAAAAATCAATACTGCAGTTCACAACAATTCTTTTAAGCCAAACGCCAAAAGCAACTTCTTGTTTGTAGTCATGTATTCGGGTAAAAGCTTTCAAGAAGCTTTCCTGCATCACATCCTCGGCAAAATGGCTGTCTTTTACGATGCGATGCGAGACATTATACATGGCTTTCGCATAGCTATTGTAGATTTCGCATTGTGCTTTTTGATTTTTTTGCTTACATAGCAAAATCAATTCTTCGATATTATTTTGATGTACGTTCAAACAGCTGACAGTGATTTAGAACAAGGACTTGTTATTAATTTGTTTGTTACACTTTTATAAAAATAAAACTAAATTTTTCTTTTGATTCCTCTTGCACTGTTTTATTCGCATTAGTTTGTGAAGTCTAAAATATCACTTTCTGATGAAAAATAGGATAAAGATAGTTTCTTTTGGCACAAAGATTGACTCATTCAGCGTTATGCAGATTATGAAGATTAAACATTGCTTTTATCTAAAAAGAATATTTTGAAACCTTATATTTGCTTAAAGAATAAATTTTTTAATGACAAAAAGACTTAAATAATATATGTCAAATCATAAAATACTAACTATTGACAATCTGTCACTTCAAGAATTTGATTCGGAAGCAGATTTAATTCCACTTTTGACTCCCGAGGATGAGGAGGAAATGAATAATGAGGCATTACCGGAATTATTGGCCATACTACCTTTGCGAAATATGGTTTTATTTCCTGGAGTTGTGATACCTATTACTGCGGGACGCGATAAATCAATAAAACTGATTAATGATGCTAATGCCGCTGGAAAAACTATTGGAGTTGTCGCTCAAATCAATGAGGAAGATGAAGATCCAACCAAAGATGATATTCATAAAATAGGTACTGTAGCCCGTATTTTGCGTGTGCTCAAAATGCCTGATGGAAATGTTACCGTAATTCTTCAAGGTAAAAAACGTTTCGAAATTGCCTCTGTAATTGATGAAACACCCTATATTACCGCGAAAATTAAGGAAGTTCCTGAAAAAAGACCTAAGAAAAATGATACTGAATTTGTAGCGATTCTGGATTCAATTAAAGAATTAGCCATTCAGATTATCAAAGAAAATCCTAACATTCCCAGTGAAGCTACCTTTGCTATTAAGAATATTGAAAGCCAATCGTTTTTAGTCAATTTTGTGACTTCTAATATGAATCTTTCTGTGAAAGAGAAGCAAGATTTATTAGCAATTAATGAACTGAAAGAAAGAGCTTTAGAGACGCTTCGTTTTATGAATGTTGAGTTGCAAAAACTCGAGTTGAAAAATGATATTCAGTCTAAAGTCCGTTTTGATTTGGATCAGCAACAACGTGAATATTTCCTCCATCAACAAATGAAAACCATTCAGGAAGAATTGGGTGGCGTTTCTCAGGAAGAGGAAATGGACGAAATGTTGCAGAAGTCTTTGACCAAAAAATGGGATGAAAAAACCAAAAAACATTTTGAAAAAGAAATGTCTAAAATGCGCCGTATGAATCCGCAAGCGCCAGATTTTGGAATTCAAAGAAACTATTTAGAGTTATTCTTAGAATTGCCTTGGAATGAATATTCTAAAGATAAATTCGATTTAAAGAGAGCACAGAAAATATTGGATAGAGATCATTTTGGTCTTGAAGATGTTAAGAAAAGAATGATAGAACATTTAGCAGTTTTAAAATTGCGAAATGATATGAAGTCTCCAATTATTTGTTTGACAGGACCTCCGGGAGTAGGAAAAACATCTATCGGACGTTCTATTGCAGAAGCTTTGGGTCGGAAATATGTTCGAATTTCTCTTGGTGGTTTACGTGATGAGGCGGAAATTCGAGGACACAGAAAAACGTATATTGGTGCCATGCCAGGGCGAATTATTCAAAGTTTGAAAAAAGCAGGAACATCAAATCCGGTTTTTGTTTTGGATGAAATTGATAAGTTATCAAATAGTAATCAAGGAGATCCATCGTCAGCATTACTGGAGGTTTTAGATCCAGAGCAAAACAATTCGTTTTATGACAACTTCCTTGAAATGGGATATGATTTATCTAAAGTGATGTTTATTGCGACTTCAAATAACATGGCAGCAATTCAACCAGCGTTGAAAGACAGAATGGAAATTATCAAAATGTCAGGTTATACGATTGAAGAAAAAGTAGAAATTGCACGCCAGCATTTGTTTCCAAGACAATTGAAAGAACACGGTTTAACGACAAAGGATTTAAGCATTGGTAAAAAACAATTAGAGAAAATTGTCGAAGGATACACTCGTGAATCGGGTGTTCGTGGTCTAGAAGCCAAAATTGCTCAAGTAATCCGTAACGCAGCAAAATCTGTTGCAATGGAAGAAGAGTATAACAAAAAAGTGACCGACGAAGATATCATAAAAACTCTTGGTGTACCAAGATTAGAAAGAGATAAATACGAGAACAACGATGTTGCCGGTGTGGTAACTGGTTTGGCTTGGACTTCTGTTGGTGGTGACATTCTGTTTATAGAATCGTTGCTTTCTCCGGGAAAAGGCAACATGACCATAACTGGAAATTTAGGAACGGTCATGAAAGAATCTGCAACCATTGCTTTAGAATATATTAAGGCAAATGCGAAACTTTTGGGGTTGGATTCAGAGATACTATCGAAATATAATATTCACTTACACGTTCCGGAAGGAGCCACTCCAAAAGACGGTCCAAGTGCCGGAATTGCAATGTTAACTTCATTAGTTTCGTTGTTTACACAAAAACGAGTGAAGAAAAACCTGGCGATGACAGGAGAAATTACGTTACGTGGAAAAGTGTTGCCAGTAGGCGGAATTAAAGAAAAAATTCTGGCAGCCAAAAGAGCCAACATTAAAGAAATCATTTTGTGTCACGAAAACAAAAGTGATATTGACGAAATAAAACCAGAATATCTGGAAGGACTTTCTTTTCATTATGTGAAAGAAATGAGCGAAGTATTAAAATTTGCTTTAACTGATCAGAAAGTTAAAAATGCAAAGGATTTGTAATCAATACAACTTCTAAATGTTAAAAATCCAACTTCCAAAACTTGATTTTCAAGAGATGGAATTTGGATTTTTTATTTGCGATTACGAGTTTCAAAGTTGCCATTTATTGTATTTATAATTTTATCTTCGCAGTTGCGTTTTTATTTTACACCAACTGCAATTTAGAGCATGTTAAAAAAACTTCTTCAATACTGTTTCCTTATCATTTGCGCTGTTTCTTACAGTCAGATAGGAGGGAAGTATACTTATCAGTTTTTAAACTTGGTCACGTCGCCAAGACAGGCAGCGTTGGGAGGAAAAGTAATTACGATTTATGATGATGACGTTAACCAGGTTCATTTTAATCCGGCAACTATAAATGCAGAAATGGACAACCATTTGGCTTTGAATTATGGAAGTTATTTCAAAGAAGTGACTTACGGAACAGCTTCTTACGCGTATACATACGACCGTCATTTGCAAACTTTTCAGGCTGGAGTAAATTACGTCAACTATGGCAATTTTGAAGGATATGACGAAAATGGTCAGCCAACAGCAGAATTTACAGGAAGTGAAATAGCCCTTTCTTTTGGGTATGCTTACAACATTCCTTATACCGATATTCACATTGGAGCCAGTGCAAAACTGATTTCTTCCAGTTTAGAAACCTATCATTCTTTTGGAGGAGCGATTGATATCGGTGCTTTGTATATTGATGAAAGAAACGATGTAAACTGGGGTTTAGCCATCAGAAACATTGGAACTCAATTTTCTACGTATAATGGTATTAACGAAAAGTTGCCACTCGAAATAATAGCTGGAGTTTCACAGGAATTAGAAAATGTGCCTGTTCGCTGGCATCTTACATTGGAGAATTTACAGCAGTGGAATATTGCTTTTTCAAATCCTGCACGATCGGAATCTTCATTTAATGGAGACTCCACCGAAGAAAAAGTATCTTTTGTGAATAATACTTTACGACACGTAATTGTGGGTGTTGAACTCTTCCCTAAAAAAGCATTTAACCTTCGAATAGGATATAATTTTAGAAGAGCAGAGGAATTACGACTTTTAGAACAACGGAATTTCTCAGGAGTTTCATTGGGGTTTGGACTCAAATTAAATAAACTAAAGTTCAATTATTCGTATTCCAGATATACATTGGCCGGAAATACAAGCCTTTTTGGATTGACAATTAATTTTCAATAAGGATTTTGGTATAACATAAAACTTAAAATTAAAAATTTTGGATAAAAAAATTACTGTAGCTATTGATGGTTTCTCCTCTACAGGGAAAAGCACGTTGGCAAAACAACTAGCGAATCATTTAGGATTTATTTATGTTGATACGGGAGCGATGTATCGTGCAGTAACTTATTTTGCGATGCAAAACGGTTACATAAATGCGGATTCTTTTGATAAACAAACTTTAATAAATAGTCTGCCAAATATAAAATTGCAATTCAAATTCAATGTTGATTTGGGTTTCGCTGAAATGTATTTGAATGATGTCAATGTCGAAACCGAAATCAGAACGATTGAAGTGTCAAGCTTTGTGAGTAAAGTAGCCGAAGTTTCTGAGGTTCGTACTAAATTAGTGGAACAACAAAAAGAAATGGGAAAACATAAAGGAATTGTAATGGATGGCAGAGATATTGGTACCGTAGTTTTTCCGGATGCCGAACTTAAAATTTTCATGACCGCTAGCGCAACTACAAGAGCACAAAGACGTTATGATGAGTTGGTCGCAAAAGTTGATACCGTAACATTTGAAGAAGTTTTGGCAAATGTAGAGGAGCGTGATTACATTGATACGCATCGCGAAGATTCTCCTTTGGTTATGGCTGAAGATGCAATAGAAATTGATAATTCACATTTGAATCGTGAGGAACAATTTAAGCTTGTTTTAGAATTGGTTAATGAAATTACTAAAACGATATAATTATTTGCAGATCTCATTTTTAATAGTAGATTTACGCCTTGTAAATTTTTTAAAATAAAAAAAAATTCGTCTCATGGGAATTAAAAATAGATTGGTAATAATGAGTTTTCTTCAGTTTTTTGTTTGGGGAGCTTGGTTAATTACCATTGCGAATTACTGGTTTGGCACCAAGAATTGGGAAGGAACTCAGTTTGGGCTGGTTTTCGGAACAATGGGAATTGCTTCTTTATTTATGCCAACACTGACCGGAATTATCGCTGACAGATGGGTAAATGCTGAAAAATTATACGGAATTCTTCATATTTTATATGCTGCAGTTCTATTCTATATTCCACAAGTTTCCACTCCGGAAACCTTTATTTATATTATGCTTTTGGCAATGTGTTTTTACATGCCGACAATTGCCTTAAGCAATTCTATTTCGTACACGGCACTAAAACTAAATAATAAAGATGTTATTAAAGATTTTCCGCCCATTCGGGTTTGGGGAACAATTGGTTTTATTGTTGCGATGTGGATTACCAATTTAACGGGAAATAAAGCGACAGAATATCAGTTTTACATCGCAGGTTTAGCGGCGATACTTTTGGGAATTTATTCTTTTACGTTACCAAAATGTAAACCGCAACGCTTGTCTAAAGAGAATGCTTCTGTGATGGAAACATTAGGATTAGAATCGTTTAAATTATTTGCAGATTATAAAATGGCTTTGTTTTTTGTTTTCTCCATGTTTTTAGGAGGCGCTTTACAATTAACAAATGCGTACGGAGATGTTTTCTTGGATGAATTCAAACATTTTCCAAAATATGCGGATTCTTTCGTTGTGGAATATTCAACGATTATAATGTCAATTTCTCAAATTTCGGAGACTTTATTTATTCTCGCGATTCCTTTTTTTCTAAGACGTTTTGGTATCAAACAAGTGATGTTAATTAGTATGTTGGCTTGGGTATTGCGTTTTGGATTATTTGCTTACGGAAATCCAACAAGCGGATTATGGATGATTATCATGTCTTGCGTGGTTTACGGAATGGCCTTTGATTTCTTTAATATATCAGGATCATTATTTGTTGAAACCAATACAGATCCAAAAAATCGTTCTTCGGCACAAGGATTGTTTATGATGATGACCAATGGTTTTGGAGCGGTTTTAGGAAGTTTTACCTCCGGATGGGCTATTGATAAATACTTTACAAAATCATTTAATAATACTACAGATTTGGCTGGTTTTCTGGAAACAGAAACGACAAATTCAAAAATGTTGGAATTTGTTACTGGCCAAGGAAATACAATTACAGCCGATGGATTGTTCAGTAAAGCCATTTTTATGAAAGACTGGCATACGATTTGGCTGGCTTTTGCTATTTACGCATTAATAATTGCGGTTGCATTTGCTGTTTTATTTAAGCACAAACACAATCCTTTGGATCTGCAAAATGTAAGTCATTAAAAAGCGATAGAAAAATGAATAGAACCCGATAACTGAAAGATAGTTATCGGTTTTTTTATGCTGAAAAATACCGATTTAAGCTAATTAGCCCCGAGTGAAGCGGCATCCTTTTACACAGCTTCCAGCCCTCAAAAGGCTGGAAGCTGTGTAAAAGATATAGCGGAAAGCGGGAACTTTACCTGCAAAAAAAAATCAATTATTTAGCTCCTGATTTTCAATCGATTATCTTACCTGTAAAATTTTGCTAATTAAGATAAATGTGTTACTTTTGCAGTCCTTTTGGTGAATAAGAGTTTCCTTTAGGGTTCAATAAATTATACAAACAACTTCTGTTGTTTTCTAGCACAGTAAGAAACTCGAGAGAATGCAGAATACAAATTTTTAATCAGCATGTCTGAACAAGTAAAATCACAAGAAGAGTTTTTAGCAAATTTTAACTGGCACAATTTCGAAGAAGGTATTGATGCTGTTGATGAGAAAAACTTATTAGAATTCGAAGAACTAGTTTCAAAAACATTTATCGCTACGGATCAAGAAGAAGTGGTTGATGGTACAGTTGTTAGAATTACAGATAGAGACGTTATCGTTGATATCAACGCAAAATCGGAGGGTGTTATTTCATTAAACGAATTCCGTTACAACCCAGCATTAAAAGTAGGTGATACTGTTGAGGTATTAATTGACATCCGTGAGGATAAAACAGGTCAATTAGTATTATCTCACAGAAAAGCACGTACGATCAAATCTTGGGATAGAGTTATTTCGGCTAACGAAACAGGAGAAATCGTTAATGGTTTTGTAAAATGCAGAACTAAAGGTGGTATGATCGTTGACGTTTTCGGAATTGAAGCGTTTTTACCAGGATCTCAAATTGATGTTAAGCCAATTAGAGACTACGATGTATATGTAAACAAAATGATGGAATTCAAAGTGGTAAAAATTAACCACGAATTCAAAAATGTTGTTGTTTCGCATAAAGCGCTTATTGAAGCGGATATCGAAATCCAGAAAAAAGAAATCATCGGTCAATTACAAAAAGGACAAGTATTAGAAGGTGTTGTTAAAAACATTACTTCTTATGGTGTCTTTATTGACTTAGGTGGAGTTGATGGATTAATTCACATTACTGACCTTTCTTGGAGTCGTATTAACCACCCAAGTGAAGTTCTTGAATTAGACCAAAAATTAAATGTTGTAATCCTTGATTTCGATGATGAGAAAACAAGAATTCAATTAGGATTGAAACAATTAAATGCTCACCCATGGGACGCTTTAGATGCTAACTTAAAAATTGGTGATAAAGTAAAAGGTAAAGTAGTTGTAATCGCTGATTACGGTGCTTTCATTGAAGTTGCTGAAGGTGTTGAAGGTTTAATCCACGTTTCTGAAATGTCTTGGTCTACTCATTTACGTTCTGCTCAAGATTTCGTAAAAGTAGGTGATGTTGTTGAAGCTGTTATCTTAACTTTAGACAGAGATGACCGTAAAATGTCATTAGGTATCAAACAATTGTCTCAAGATCCTTGGACTGATATCACTGCTAAATACCCAATAGGGTCTAAACACTCAGGTATCGTTAGAAACTTTACAAACTTTGGAATTTTTGTAGAATTAGAAGAAGGAATTGATGGATTAATTTACATCTCTGACTTGTCTTGGACTAAAAAAATCAAACATCCATCTGAATTTGTAAATGTTGGTGAAAAACTTGACGTAGTAGTATTAGAATTAGATGTTGAAGGACGTAAATTATCTTTAGGTCACAAACAAACTACCGCTAATCCTTGGGATCAGTATGAGGATTCTTTCGCAGTTGGAACTATCCACACAGGTGAAATTTCTGAAATTGTTGACAAAGGAGCTACTGTAGAATTCGGAGATGATATCGTTGCTTTCATTCCTACTCGTCACCTTGAAAAAGAAGACGGAAAGAAATTGAAAAAAGGAGAATCTGCTGATTTCAAAGTAATCGAATTCAATAAAGAATTCAAAAGAGTAGTTGCATCTCACACTGCTATCTTCCGTGAAGAAGAAGATAAAAATGTGAAATCAGTTTCTGAAAATACGTCATCTAACTCATCTACAAATGCACCAGCTGCAACTTTAGGTGATAACAATGATATGTTAGCTGCATTGAAAGCTAAAATGGAAAAATCAGAGAAAAAATAATTTCTTAATTTTTTGAATATAGAAAGCTCCGCAATTTGCGGAGCTTTTTTTGTTTAAAAACAAACGATCTCTTTTCGTTTAATTTTTATTGGAGCAGAACTTCCGACTTTCAAAAACAGTTGCTCCCGCTGTACGAAGTATCTTTTTGGTGCGGAACTACTTTTGGAATCATAATGCGTATTTGTTTCCCGCGCTAAAAAGCATACTTTCTGCCATCGGGGCTATTCACGATTTTTAAAGTAATAAATTTATATGAAATAAAATATTTATATAATTGATTATCAGGTTTTAAAAAAATAGTTTCATTTTTTTAAAACCAAAAGTAATTATAGTGCGTAAATGCTTTTATATAACTTAAAAAAACAGATTTTATGAAAACTAGAAAATTTTTATCAATTGCATTTATTGCATTAGTATTCGGAGCAACTTCATTCGCTCAAAAAACAGTTATGGTTGGAGGAGCGGCTATGTATCCAACTAAAAATATTGTTGAAAATGCAATGAATTCGAAAGACCATACCACATTAGTTGCAGCGGTAAAAGCAGCGGGATTAGTAGAAACATTACAAAGTAAAGGACCATTTACCGTTTTTGCCCCTACAAATGCCGCATTCAATAAATTACCAAAAGGAACAGTGGAAACATTATTGATGCCAGAGAACATGAAAATGTTGCAAACAATACTAACCTATCATGTTGTTGCAGGAAAAATGAATGCTTCAGATATAGCGAAAGCTATTAAAAAAGGAAAAGGAAAAGCAACAATGAAAACAGTGAGTGGTGGAACTTTAACAGCTTGGATGAAAGGGAAAGATTTATATATCTCCGATGAGAATATGAACAAAGCTAAAGTAACGATTGCTGATGTAAACCAATCAAATGGTGTGATTCATGTCATTGACGCTGTAGTTTTACCAAAAAAATAATTTTAGAGGTTGATATTTTGTTAGTCTTAAGAGCCCTGCATTTGTAGGGCTCTTTTGTTTTAAAAAAAATCCCGATTCTAATTTTAGAATCGGGATTTTCTCAAATATATAAACTGAACTTATCGTAAACTAGCTCCAAGTTCTGTTTCAAAATTCTTTTGCAGTTTGCTCATAATTTTGTCAATCTGAACATCCGTCAAAGTTTTTGAGGTGTCTTGTATAATGAAACTTAACGCGTAAGATTTTTTACCTTCGGGAAGATTCTGTCCTTCGTATACATCAAATAAATCAATATCTTGTAGTAATGATTTCTCGGTTTGACGGGCAATTTTATAAATGCTTTCGTAAGTAACATTTTGATCTATCAGCAAGGCTAAATCTCTGCGAACTTCAGGGTATTTAGGAATTTCAGCATATTTAATTTTGGTAGCAATTTTCTTTAAAATTAAATCCCAATCAAAATCAGCATAAAATACTTCTTGTTTAATTCCAAAATGTTTTAAAATAGATTTTTTTACTACTCCTAATTCAACAATCTTTTGATTACCAATTTCAATAGCTATTCCCTCTGAAAATACATCAGATGTTACCGGTAAATTTTGTGTCTTTTCAATCCCTAATCTCGAAAGTATTCCAGAGACATATCCTTTAAATAAAAAGAAATCGGACGTTTGTTGTACACTAGTCCAGTTTTCTTGATTTCTGTTTCCAGAAAGAAATAAGCTCATGTGCTTTTTTTCCTCGTAACCAGCAAGATAGTTATGGTATGTTTTTCCGAATTCAAATAATTTCAAATCAGCATTTTTGCGATTGATATTATAAGAAACTGCTTCCAGTCCTGAAAACAATAACGATTGACGCATTGTTGATAGATCTGCACTTAACGGATTAAGCATAGTGACGTTGTGAGATGGATTCAATTGCTCTGAAAAGGCAACATAAGAAGCCGTAGTCAGTGAATTTGCCATCATTTCATGGAATCCCTGTGAGTTTAATTGTGAGGCAATTGTGTTTTGAATTTTATAGTCTTCATTTCTTGGCGCATTGAAAACTGTAGCATTAAGTTTTTTTGAAAAATTAATATTATTGTAACCATACACTCTCAAAATCTCCTCTATTACATCAATTTCTCGTTCTACATCCACACGATAATTAGGAATTGTCAATCCAAGTCCTGCATCAGAAACACTATTAACTTTAATGTCTAATGAAACTAAAATTTTCTTGATAATATCTTTTGGTAATTGCTGACCAATAATCTTATCAACATTACTGAAATTTAAAAACACATTAACATTTTCTAATTTTTTTGGATAAACATTAATTAAATCCGATGTGATTTCTCCGCCTGCCACTTCTTGAATCAATAAGGCAGCACGTTTTAAAGCATACTCCGTAATGGTTGGATCAATTCCTCTTTCAAAACGAAATGAGGCATCCGTATTCAATTGATGTCTTTTAGCCGTTTTTCGGATACTTACGGGATTAAAATAGGCGCTTTCCAAGAAAATTGAATTAGTATTTTCAGAAACTCCTGATTTTTTTCCGCCAAAAACACCAGCAATGCATAAAGGACCTTTTTCATCACAAATCATTAAATCTTCTTCGTGTAAGGTTCTTTCAACGTCGTCTAGAGTAACAAATTTAGTTCCTGCAGGAAGAGTTTGCACTACGATTTTTCCGTTGATTTTTGCGGCATCAAATGCGTGAAGTGGCTGACCCAATTCATGCAAAACATAATTGGTAACATCTACAATATTATTTTTTGGATTTAATCCAATGGCTTTCAATCTGTTTTGTAACCAAGCCGGGGATGGTTTTACTTCTATTCCAGAAATAGTTACACCACAATAGCGGGGCGCAAGTTTGGGCTCTTTTAAATCAATATCAATCTTCAAAGTTCTTTTGTCAACTCTGAAATTACTGACTGATGGAGTAATCAGTTCCACACTAACGCCGCTTTGTAACATTCCTGCTCTCAAATCACGGGCAGTTCCCAAATGACTCATCGCGTCGGCACGATTAGGTGTTAATCCAATTTCGAACACTTCATCATCCTCTATTTTGAAAACTGTTGCAGCAGGAGTTCCCGGTGTTAAAGAATCATCTAAAATCATAATTCCTTCATGACTTTCTCCAAGACCTAATTCATCTTCGGCGCAAATCATTCCGTGACTTTCCTGTCCACGAATTTTTCCTTTTTTTATTGAAAAAGCAACTCCTTCTTTGTCATATAATGTAGTTCCAATAGTAGCAACCGGCACTTTTTGCCCAGCGGCAACATTGCTGGCACCACATACAATCTGAACAGGAACCCCATTCCCTAAATCTACTGTAGTTATTTTCAATCTGTCGGCATCGGGATGTTGAATACAGGTAAGTACATGTCCTACAACGATGCCTTCTAATCCGCCTTTCACCGATTGGTATTTTTCAACAATTTCAACTTCCAGACCTAAATCGGTTAGCAATGCCGCTGTTTCTTCGGATTTCCAGTCTATTTTAATGAATTGTTTTAACCAGTTGTAAGATATTTTCATCTGTAAATTTTAATGAGATTACTTCGTCAGTTCGACTTTCGGTCTCGGGTGCAAATATAAGGATTGCAGGTTGGAGTAAGAAACAATTTTTTTTGTTTTTTATATGTGATTTGGGATATTAAGTACTTGTAAGAAATATTAAATTACTAATGTTAAACATAAATAAATATGAATTAAATAATAAAATTAGGTTAAAAAAACACAAATGAAAATTTAATGCTATTAGTTGGATGAATTATGCTATTCTGAGGAAAAATAGTAAACTAAATTTGGTAAAATATAAAAAAACAATAATATGGATAACGTAGTGCAAAGGCCTGAATTTAAGGCAAAATATGATAATTATATTGGAGGAAAATTCGTCGCACCAGTCAAAGGTGAATACTTTGATGTATTTTCTCCAATTGATGGTAAAGTATTTACTCAAGCGGCACATTCAACCAAAGAAGATTTAGATATTGCCGTTGATAAAGCATATGAAGCTTTTCAAACTTGGGGAAAAACATCTGTCACGGAGCGAAGTAATTTATTGAATAAAATTGCTCAGGTTATTGAAGATAATTTAGAATATCTTGCAACCGTTGAGACTATTGATAACGGAAAAGCTATTAGAGAAACTTTAGCGGCAGATATGCCATTAGTGGTTGATCACTTTAGGTATTTTGCGGGAGTAATTCGTGCAGAAGAAAGTTCAATAGCCGAATTAGATTCACAAACGGTTTCCATCGCATTAAGTGAGCCTTTAGGAGTTATTGCTCAAATTATTCCTTGGAATTTTCCAATCTTAATGGCCGTTTGGAAACTCGCTCCGGCATTAGCCGCAGGGAATACTGTAGTTTTAAAGCCAGCAGAAAGCACACCAATTTCTATTTTGATATTAATGGAATTGATAGGAGATCTTCTTCCTCCTGGAGTTATCAATATTGTAAATGGTTTTGGCTCTGAACTTGGAAGAGCTTTGGTAACCAATAAAAAAGTGTCAAAAGCAGCTTTTACAGGTTCAACTCCAACTGGTCGTTTAGTGATGCAATATGCAACTGAAAACATTATTCCGGTAACATTAGAATTAGGCGGAAAATCTCCAAATATTTTCATGAAATCCGTTGGTGATGCTGACGATGATTTCTTTGATAAAGCGATCGAAGGAGCAGTAATGTTCGCTTTAAATCAAGGTGAAATTTGTACCTGTCCTTCTCGTTTATTAGTTCACGAAGATATTTATGATAAATTTATCGCCCGTGTGATCGAAAGAACAGAAGCAATTAAAATGGGAAATCCATTGGACAAAACAACGATGATGGGAGCGCAGACATCATTAGTTCAAAAAGAAAAAATTCTTTCTTACATTAAATTAGGAAAAGAAGAAGGTGCCGAATTGTTAACTGGTGGTGACGAAAATCATTTAGAAGGAAATTTATCGGAAGGATATTACATCAAACCAACACTTTTCAAAGGACACAACAAAATGCGTATTTTCCAAGAAGAAATTTTTGGACCAGTTTTGGCGGTAACTACTTTCAAGACTACTGAAGAAGCGATTGCTATTGCAAATGATACGATGTATGGTCTGGGGGCCGGGCTTTGGACACGTGATGCACACGAAATTTATCAGGTTCCAAGAGCAATTCAAGCAGGTCGTGTTTGGATCAATCAATTCCATTCTTATCCTGCCGGAGCTCCTTTTGGAGGGTACAAACAATCAGGAATTGGTCGTGAAAATCACAAAATGATGTTAGGTCACTACCGTCAAACTAAAAATATGTTGATTTCTTACGATAAAAAGAAATTAGGTTTCTTTTAGTAGTTACAGATTTTCGTTAATAACTAACCTGACAGATTTTAAAATTTGTCAGGTTTTATTTTAAATAAAAAAAGATGACAAAAAGAATTGATGCCACAAAAAAAGCAATAGAATTAATCAAAATATTGCAGGAAAAACATGGTGATTTGATGTTTTATCAAGCGGGAGGTTGTTGCGAAGGAACGCAGCCACAATGTTTTGAAAAAGGAGGTTTTTACCAAAGATTGGGTGATGTTTGCATTGGTACAATCGAAAACACGGAGTTTTGGGTAGACAAGGATTTATTCGAATATTGGAAACACGCGCATTTTACTTTGGATGTAATTGATGCATTTGGCGTTGGGGGATTTTCGTTGGAAACACCATTGAAGAAAACATTCCGAATTGAATATCGCATTTTTACACCTGATGAAGAACTTTCACTGGAGCCTGTGACCTACATTGAATAAGAGTTAGTTCACAAACAATAATTGATATTGTTTAGGAGTAATTCCTTCATGTTTTTTAAACAATCGAATAAAGTAATTGCAATCTTCAAATCCGGATAAATAACAAACTTCATTGATTTGTATCGAAGGATTTTTGAGCAACAGTTTGGCACATCTTATTTTTTCGCCGATAACAAATTCGATAGGACTCATTCCTAATTCTTTTTTGAAAAAACGATAGAAGGAAGTAGTGCTCATACATGCTTTTTCGCTCAAATGTTTCATGCTGAAATTTTCTTTTAAATTCGACCGAATGAATTCGACTACTTGCGTAATAGGATTTTTTGGATCTATAAATAATCCATCATCAATTGCTTTGGCAGTTTGTGTTTGAATAATCCGAATTAATAGCTCCTGTAAAGTTAAATCAGCGAGCGCATCTTTTGTAATTGACGTGCTCATGCATTCTTTGATTAACTTATTAATTGTTGTTGCTAATTCGATATTATTATAAAAAAAGTAATTTTGGTAGTTCAATTGCCAGAATTGATTGTTTCCTTCTTTTGGATATCGCTCATTCAAAAACTGTAATGTATCCGTGATTTTAGTTTGTTCTATCGCCAAAGCCAAACATTGCGTAGGATTATTTTTTGAAGCCTCCGGAAAATCAATTTTCATTTCCACATTCGAGGGAATCACCACGGTTTCTCCAGGTAAGTAAACAAATCCCGGATCATCAAAAAGGTGCATTACTTTTTTACCGCGTAACATGCTGGTCACCACAAAATCATTAAATTTTAAAGGAACTAATGCAGAAGATTCATAAGTCTCAAAAAGATTCAATTCGCAATGGTTCAACGAATAAACGGTTCTGTTTTCTACTAATGTTTTCAACGATTTCTCGTTAGATAAATGAGGTGGATTTATAAAAGCACGATTACTGTTCATAGTTTTAAACTTAAAGAAGGGTAAGATTTAAAATTAATGAAAATAATTTTAATTGAAGTGAAGTTTAACAAAATTTAAATTAATTCTTCTACATGTTTTTTAATGTTCTCCGCAATTTTATGCGTTGGTAAATCGTTCGCATCGCTTCCAAAAGGATCTTCAATTTCCTCCGCAATCAACTCTAAACTCGCCAAAACATAAAATATAAATACGACCACAGGAACTACATAATAGCCCAGACTAAAAGCATATCCAAAAGGCAAAGTCATTACATAAAAGAAGATAAATTTTTTAAGAAATGCACTGTATGAGTAAGGAATAGGCGTGTTTTTAATTCGTTCGCAAACACCACAAATATCAGTAAATGATTTTATTTCCTCGTTTAATATTATCAGTTGATCGCCAGTTATTTTCTTGGAGTCGTATAAATCATTAATCTTCTGAAATAACATCTTCGCTACTTGATTGGGCTTGTGTTTATGATGATCAATTTCTAAATCAACATTTTCAAACAATTGTTTACTGGTATCTTCATCGTTCAAATGTTTATGCAAAATGGAGGCATAACCGGGAATCATTTTTCGAAAGTACTTTCTATCTTTTTCATCATGCAAAATAATTGATAATTTAATGGCTAAATTACGGCTATTGTTGACTAATGCACCCCACATTTTACGACCTTCCCACCAACGATCATAAGCAGTATTGGTTCTGAAAACCAGTAATAATGAAATTACGAAACCAAGCATTCCGTGCATGATTGTAATGTTCTTTACATAACTATTGTCAGCTAATTGTAAGTATTCAACTTCTAAATAGCCTATAATTCCGGAATAAAGTCCAATAGCGAACATTATGGGCATTAATGTTCTAAAAGTGTCTGCTTTGTGAAAGCGGAAAATAAATGTAAACCAATCTTTTGTATTGTACGAAATCATTTAAGATACTATTTTTAACAAAAGTAAATTAAAAAATAAGATTTCCTGCCAATTCTCGTAAAGCGATTTCAGATAATTTTCCTTGGAATTGCGCATTGCTGTAACGCACTTTTGCGTTCACATAATTCAACTGTGCCGTTCTAAATTCTAAAGTAGTTATAGTTCCAATGCGGAATTTGTCTAATGTTATGTTCAAATTTTGTTTGGCTATTAGTTCATTTTTTTCTTCCAATGCAATCAATTCTAAATTTGTCAAATAGGTTTGATAAGAGGTCGCTAACTGTGAATTAATAGCTAAATTTTGCTGATCTATATTTAATTTGGAATTTTCAATTTGAATCTTGGCAATTTTTTCATTTCGATTTTGCGCAAAACCATCAAGTAAATTCAGTGAAGCGCTGAAACCATAATTCAAACCTCTGGATTGTGATTGAGCCACAAACCCAAGACTGGATTGACTTTCTGAAAAATTATAGGCAGTATTTACGCGAACGTTAGGATAACGTGCCGCTTTTATTTGCTTCAATTCCAATTCAGCGACTCTCTTATTAATAATTTGCGCTTCTAATTGTGGATTTTGTTTTTCAGCTAAAGCTTTTAATTCTGGTAGTGATAATAAGGAATCTACTTTCAAAACATCAATTACTTGAAAATCCGTAGTAACATCTCTGGCTAACAGTTGGTTTAATAAAATCTTACTGTTCGCGTACAATTCTTTTTGTCTTAACAATGCTACCTGATCTGTATTCAAATCTACTTGGGCATTCAAAACTTCTAACTTTGAAGCTTTTCCGATGGTAAATCTGTTTTGGGCCAAAGTTAATCGCTGGTTTGAAATAACGATTGTTGTGTCCAAAGCAGCTAATTGTTGCTGCTGTTGTACCAAATCGTAATACGCAGCATTCACATCGCTGATTCTTGTGATTACGGTTAATTTTAATTGTGCTTCACCCAGTTTTTGCAATTCTTTCAACTGATCCATTCTGGCAAACATGCGAAAACCATCAAAAACGGTCCAATTTAATCCAACGCCATAGTTTAAACTATTATTTTTAGCATTGTCTAATTCAGTTTTTGTTCCGTCCTGACGTATTTGTGAACTGTTCTGAATACTGTTATTATCAACTACATTAGCTGAAACAGTTGGTAACATTCCTGCATTACCGATAGCTACATTTGTTTTTTGAATAGTCAAATTATTGGTTGCAATTTTTATTTCGTAATTGTTTTCCAAAGCAATTTTTACAGCGCTCTCTAGTGTCAGCACTTCCTGCGCATTAGCTGTCGCTACGCAGAAAAAGATTAATATAAAGCTTTGAAAAAGTATTTTAGTATGTGTCATAATTATATTTTTTTGACTTGGATCAATGATTTTCTATAAATCTCCCAAATCCGAATCATCACTGTTACATTAAAATTAATTGAAATCTTTTTCATATTCTTCAATATGATCAAATTCAGGATAATGTTTTCTAGCTCTTGACCACATCAAATACATCGCTGGAATAACAAATAATGTTAAAACTAAAGAGAAAATAGTACCACCAACAATCACAACTCCCATTCCAATTCTACTAGTTGAAGCCGCACCCAGAGACATAGCAATTGGTAACGCGCCCAATGAAATAGCCAGACTGGTCATTAAAATTGGTCGTAATCTCGCTTCCGATGCTTCTAATATCGCTTCTAATTTTGGTTTCCCTTGTTCTCGAAGCTGATTTGCAAATTCGACAATGAGGATTCCATTTTTGGTTACCAAACCAATAAGCATTACGGTTCCAATTTGGCTGAAAATATTCCAAGTCTGATCAAACAACCACAAGGAGAATAAAGCTCCAGCAACGGCCATTGGCACGGTCAAAATAATAATAAAAGGGTCAATAAAACTTTCAAATTGTGCCGCTAAAATTAAAAATATTAATAGTAAAGCCAATCCAAAGGCAAAAGCAGTATTCGAACTACTTTCGACAAAATCTCTGGATTCTCCACCTAAATCAGTGGTAAACGTATCGTCAAGAACTTTGGCTTTTATTTCATTCATGGCATCGATTCCATCGCTGATACTTTTGCCCGGTGCAAGACCAGCAGAGACAGTGGCCGCCATGTAACGGTTATTGTGGTACAATTGTGGCGGATTACTTTTTTCTTCAATCGTCACCACGTTGTCCATTTGGATTAATTGTCCCATATTATTTTTAACAAACATAGAAGTTAAATCCAGTGGTTTTGAACGGTCTTTTTGATCGAATTGTCCAATAACCTGATATTGTTTTCCATTTCTCATAAAATAACCAAATCGCTGTCCGCTCAATGAAAGCTGTAACGTTTGTGCAATATCAATCACTGAAATTCCTAAACTTTCCGCTTTTTCTCTGTCAATGGTTACATTAATTTCTGGTTTGTTGAATTTTAAATTCACATCACTAACGGCGAAAGTGGGATTTTTAGCAACTTCATCCATGAAAACAGGAATTTTTTCTTCCAGTTTTTTAAAGTTTGGTGCTTGAATAATGTATTGAATTGGCAATCCGCCTCTTCGATTTACGGCAATTGTTGGTTGCTCAATTACGGATGTTTTTGCGTCGGGATATTGCTTCGTCCATTTGGTAAGTTTCTCAGCAATTTCTTTTTGCGAATCGGTTCTTTCATTTGGTTGCACCAATGATACCCGAATAAAACCGCTGTTTACCGATGAAGATCCAAAACCTGGAGACGTAATTACCAGGGCTACCTTTTTGCCTGGAATCGAGTCATCAACCAATTTTGATACTTCCTGCATGAAACGATCCGTATATTCATAAGAAGAACCTTCGGGAGTGGACATACGAAGTACAAAACCACTGCGGTCGTCATATGGCGCTGTTTCTTTTTGCAAAAGATTGAAAAACAAATAAATTAATCCAAAACAAGCAATCAAAATAGGGAAACTTAACCATTTTTTCTTCATGAAACGGCTTAATGAACTCGCATAACCACTGTTTAGCTTTTGATAATAAGGTTCAGTGCGAATGTAAAATTTGGATTTTTTTTGTTCGCCGCCTTTCATCAAATAAGCGTTTAACATTGGGGTTAATGTCAACGATACAAAAGCTGAAATCAATACCGCTGCGCCAATGACGACGCCAAATTCCCTAAAAAGGCGTCCTACAAATCCTTCGAGGAAAATTACAGGAAGAAAAACCGCTGCCAAAGTGATTGAAATCGAAATTACCGCAAAGAATATTTCGTTAGATCCTTTGATGGCTGCCTCGATAGGCGTCATGCCTTCTTCTACTTTTTTGAAAATATTCTCGGTGACCACAATTCCATCATCAACCACAAGTCCTGTTGCCAAAACGATAGCTAATAAAGTCAATACATTTATAGAGAAACCAAAAAGCCACATGATAAAGAACGTAGCAATCAACGAAACTGGAATATCAATCAATGGTCTAAAAGCAATCGCCCAATCCCTAAAAAATAAATAGATGATTAAAATTACCAGAACAATAGAAATCCCTAATGTTTCTGCTACTTCAATTACTGATTTTTTTACAAAAATAGTATTATCAATGGCGATATTCAGTTTGATATCTTTTGGTAAATCCTTTTTTAATTTTTCAAATTCCTTGTAAAAAGCAGTAGAAATATCTAAATAATTGGCTCCCGGAAGTGGCACAATAGCCACACCAACTAATGGCGTTCCGGATTGTGTCATTTTGGTTTCTGTGTTTTCAGGTCCAAGACTTGCTACTCCAACATCGCTGAAACGCACTACTTTTTCGCCTTCGGTACGGATGATGATATTATTGAATTCTTCAGCAGTAGAAAGGTTTCCCACTGTTTTCACCGTCAATTCGGTATTGTCTCCCGTTAGTTTCCCCGAAGGTAATTCAACGTTTTGTTTGTTCAATGCATCTCTCACTTCCGATACCGTACAACCGTAAGAAGCCAGCTTTACAGGATCAATCCACAAACGCATAGCATATCTTTTTTGTCCCCAGATCTGAACACCGCTTACACCAGGAATAGTCTCCAGACGTTGTGAAATTACATTTTCAGCGTAATCACTAAGTTCTAACGCATTACGTGTATCGCTTTGAACAGTCATCGAAATGATGGCATCACCATTTGCATCCGCTTTAGAAACTACCGGCGGAGAATCAATATCCTGAGGAAGATTTCTAACAGCTTGCGATACTTTATCACGAACATCATTAGCAGCATCTTCCAGATTTTTATCCAAATTAAACTCAATGGTAATGTTACTGCTCCCTTGCGCACTCGAAGAAGTTACGTTTCTAATCCCGTCAATGGAATTGATTGCTTTTTCAAGCGGTTCCGTAATTTGAGATTCGATGATGTCAGCATTAGCGCCTGCATAATTCGTACGAATCGAAACTTGTGCGGGATCAATCGAAGGAAATTCTCGAACGCCCAGAAAGGTGTAACCAATTAATCCAAACAAAACAATGGCTAAATTGATTACTATGGTGAATACAGGTCTTCTAATACTTGTTGTGGATAAACTCATTTTCTTTGAATTATGAGTTATAAATTATGAATTAAGAGTATTGTATCAACCCATAATTTATAATCTATAACTTTTAAAATTATTTAATTTGAACTTTTACAGGAGTTTCATTTTTTAAGGACATAACACCACTCGTAATTACTGTATCACCGGGTTTCAAACCAGAAAGTACCAGAATTGAAGCGTCTGTTCGTGTTGCGGTTTCTATCATCACTTCTTTAGCTTGACCATTGCTGGAGATGAAAACTTTTTTACCGTTTTGAACTGGAATTACGGCTTCCGTAGGGATCACGATAGCGTCTTTTATGATGTCTAAAGGCAATTCGACATCCGCAAATGTTCCCGGTAATAATTTGCCGCTGCTATTTTCGGCAATTGCACGAACCTGTAAAGTTCTGGTTGCTACTGCCACTTCTGGCTCGATAGCGTATACTTTTGCGGTATATTTATCATCAGAACCTGCAACTTTGAAAGTTATGTAGGTGTTTGTTTTCACTTGGCTGGCGTATTTTTCAGGAATCGAAAAAGTAATTTTTAGTTTCCCTGTATTTACTAATTTTGCGACCAAAATCGCTGGTGTGATGTAAGTTCCCGGCGAAATAGAACGCAATCCAATTCTTCCTGAGAATGGCGCTCTAACGGATGTTTTGGCGATTTGCGCTTTAATCAATTGACTTTGGGCTTGTGCTGATTTTAAATCAGCGCGAGCCAAATCATATTCTTCTTGACTGATGGCTTCTTTTTGCAGTAATAATTTAGCTCTTCTTTCGTTCTCCGAAGCCAGTCCCTCTCTGGTTGCCGTTTGTCTCAGTTGGGCTCTTAACTCTAAATCATTTACTTTAAAAAGCACTTGCCCTTTGCTCACATTACTTCCTTCCTGAAAATAAATTCCTTCCACAATTCCCGAAACTTCACTGCGGATTTCGACTTGCTCATTGGCTTCAATAGAGCCGGAAAGTGATAAATTATTATCAAAAGTTTGTGGTGTTGCCACAATTCCGTTTACGCTCATCGACTTGCTTTTTCCTTTTGGGTCTTTAGAATCTGCGTTTTCGCTTTTATTTTCTGTGATTCTGTATCCAATAAATCCAAGGATTCCAATGGCTAGCAAGGCATAAACTACGTATTTAATTTTCATAGGTACGGTATAAAGTAGGATTAGGTTTCAGTAATTTTAGTTAAAAAACAAATTTAGGTTTTAGAAACGGGAATTATGATCTTGTTAATTTTTATTTAACGTTTGTACATACAAATATTAACAATTGATTAATGCTGCACATACAAATTCACAAAACCCACTATAATTTGAATTTTTAGACTTCTAAAAACAGTAATGGTTTAATTAAGAATCTAAAAAAAGATGTTTTATGAGATAAAAGTTCAGCAACATCTTTTTAAAATATTTAAGAAATTTAAGTTTTTATAAATTTGACTACTATCATATGAGTAATTGCAAAAATAAATAAAATAAACAAAGGGTCGATTGACATCGTTTTAATTAAAATTTGAAAGATGAATTAGGAATTGTAAATTACAGTATATCAATTTTTTAAATGAACTTACATTTCTTATTATGTTAAAAAATGCTTACCGCAAATTAATCTAACTAATATAATTCCAAATATTTTTCTTTTTGGTCATTTCAATAAAAACGGCTCTCAAAGCAGCATGTTCGGGTTTTTGCATCCCTGAATCTTCCTTTAGTAATTTCAAAGCATAATTTCTGGCTAAAGCCAAAGTATCTCTGTCACGAACTAAGTCGGCAATTTGAAGATTTAAAACGCCACTTTGTTGGGTTCCCATTAGATCTCCAGGACCACGGAGCTTCAAATCTACTTCGGCAATTTCAAAACCATCGTTTGTTTGTACCATCGTTTCCATTCTGGTTTTACTGTCGGAACTCAGTTTATGGCTCGTCATCAGGATGCAATAGCTTTGCTCCGCGCCACGACCCACACGACCGCGAAGCTGATGCAGTTGCGATAATCCAAAACGTTCCGCACTTTCGATAATCATCACACTGGCGTTAGGGACATTCACGCCGACTTCAATTACGGTTGTTGCAACCATAATATTGGTTTTTCCTTCTGAAAAACGTTTCATTTCGGCATCTTTATCGGCTGGTTTCATCTTACCGTGAAGAATGGAAATAGAATATTGCGGCAACGGAAAATCTCTGGAAACACTCTCATAACCGTCCATTAAATCCTTGAAATCCATTTTTTCCGATTCCTGAATCAACGGATACACAATATAAATTTGTCTTCCTAAAGCGATTTCGTCGCGAAGGAATTTCCAAACCTTCAATCTGTTGCTGTCAAAACGATGAACCGTCTGAATTGGCTTTCTTCCCGGAGGCAGTTCATCAATAACTGAAATGTCTAAATCACCATACAAACTCATCGCCAAGGTTCTGGGAATAGGCGTGGCGGTCATCACCAAAACGTGTGGCGGAATCACATTTTTCTTCCACAATTTAGAGCGTTGTTCTACTCCAAAACGGTGTTGTTCATCAATTACGGCCAGTCCTAAATTCTTAAATTTTACTTTATCTTCCAGTAAAGCATGGGTTCCGATAAGGATGTTTAACGTGCCGTTTTCCAGTTCTTCATGGATAATTCTGCGTTGTGCTATTTTGGTGGAACCCGTTAGGATTCTGATATTTATATTTAAAGTTTCGGCTAATTCAGATAAGCCAACAAAATGCTGGTTTGCCAATATTTCCGTGGGCGCCATCAAGCAGGCTTGGAACCCATTATCAAGCGCCAAAAGCATGCTCATAAAAGCCACAATTGTTTTCCCGGATCCTACATCACCTTGCAGCAATCGGTTCATTTGGGCGTTGCTGCCCATATCAGTGCGTATTTCTTTGATAACTCTTTTTTGGGCATTTGTCAGTTGAAAAGGCAAATGATTCTGATAGAAATCATTGAAATTTTCGCCTACTGTGGTAAACGGATGTCCTTTTATTTTATGTTTTCTGATCAGGTTCTTCGTTATTAATTGCAATTGGATAAAGAACAATTCTTCGAATATTAATCGGAATTTGGCTTTCGCCAAAACGTCTGCGCTTTTTGGAAAATGAATGTTGAATAAAGCCGCTTTTTTAGGAATCAGCTTCAATTCGTTGATTAAATAATCCGGCAAAGTTTCTGTGAATAACGCTTGCGTTTCCAGAAACAATTGCTGCATTAGTTTATTAATTACTCGGTTTGAAATCCCGCGATTCGTCAAGGTTTCTGTCGAAGGATAAACGGGTTGCATCGCCGAACGCAGACTTTTTTCATGCTCGCTCATCAATTCAATTTCCGGATGCGCCATATTGAACGCATTTCCAAAAGACGTACATTTCCCAAAAATCACACAAATTTCGTTGAGCTTTAAACTCTCCCGAATCCATTTGTGACCTTGAAACCAAACGAGTTCCATTTGACCCGTATCATCCACAAAAGTTGCTACCAATCGTTTTTGGTTTCTGCCAAATTCAACGGTTTTGATATTGATGATTTTACCGATAATCTGAACTTCGGCTATATTATTCTGTAGTTCATTAATTTTATAATACCGTGTTCTGTCAATGTATCTGTTTGGAAAAAAATTAACCAAATCCACATACTTATAAATTCCCAATTCCTTACGCAGCAATTCGCCCCGATTGGGACCAACGCCTTTCAAGTATTCGATTGGAGTGAGTAGGAGGTTTTGCATTTAGATTTTTTTGGACACGGATAAAACGGATTTGCAAAAGCAAAAACGCTGATTAAAACGGATTTTTAATTTGATGGAGCGAAGATAGTTTTTTGTTTGGAAATTTGGAAATGATGAAATAAAGGAATTAGATAATTTGAAAACGGCATAAGAAAATTGGTATATTTGGGGAATTGTTGCAACATATTTAATAATCGAAGATAATTTTCTCCATGTAAATAATTAAATTGAAAAAATCAAATATGAAACCTATTTTACTACTTGTATTGATCTTATTTTTATTATTTTCTTCTAATATTTCTTATGGACAAACAGTAAACAATGAATTGAAAATAACACAAATTACAGGTGATTTTTACGTGTACACTACGTATAAAATGTTTGGAACCAAAAAGCAAGATGCAAATGCCATGTATGTTGTAACTCCTGAAGGTGTCATCCTTTTTGATTCTCCATGGGATACATTTCCTTTTCAGTCGCTACTAGACACGATTGAAGCAAAACATCATAAAAAGATAGTTTTGGCAGTTGCTACGCATTCTCATGAAGATAGAACTTCCGGACTTGACTTCTATAAACAACTTGGAATAAAAACCTATACAACTAAGCAAACCGATGATATTTCGATAGAAAATGAAAGACCAAGAGCCGAATTCTTGATTGAAAAAGATACCGTCTTTAATGTAGGAGACTTTAAATTTGAAACCTATTATGCTGGCGAAGGACATACAAAAGATAACATTGTAATTTGGTTTGAGAAACAGAAAATTCTTTATAGTGGTTGCTTAGTAAAAAGCATTGATGCTAAAGATTTAGAATATGTAGAAGAAGCAAATGTTACAGAATGGCCAAATACAATTAAACGAGTTCAAACTAAATTTAATAAACCTAAGTTCATAATTACAGGACACCATGAATGGTCAAGTATATATTCCTTAGAGCATACTTTAAATTTATTGCGAAAGAATGAAAAGAAAAATAAACATAAAAAATAAAGTCATCTATCCAACGTTTCTTGATTTCTGATTTTTTTTTGGATTTATAGACAAATTTTCCTGATTTAATTAAATCTAAAAATTTCTTTCTAAACACAATATCTTCGCAAAAATAAAAAAGCTTAAAAAATGACAACTCATCTCGCATTACTTCGTGGCATCAATGTTTCCGGTCACAGTATGATAAAAATGGAGGCGCTAAAAACGACTTTGGAAGCCATTGGTTTTCAAAATGTGCAAACGTACATTCAATCCGGAAATGTTTTTGTGGATACGGAGGAGGAAAATCCTGCGGCTGTTGGCTTCAAAATAAAGCAGGAAATTTTCAAGGCTTTTGGTCATGAAGTGCCGATTGTGGTTATTAGTTCCGCAGATTTAGAAGCGTGTTTCAAGAACAATCCTTTCTTGAAGGAAAAAGATATTGATACTAAGAAGCTATACGTGGCTTTTATTTCGACCACGTTGCAAAGCACCAGTATGAATGATTTGAAAATTAGCCAATTCAAACCGGATGAAGCCAGTATTGATGCCAGTAGAATTTTTATAAAATATGCTGTTGGCGCCGGAAAAACGCGATTCGACCAAAAATACATCGAGAAGAAACTAAATGTTACCGCAACAATTCGCAATTGGAATACGGTAACACAGTTGCTAAAAATATATCAAGAAAGGTAATGAAATGATGACTTTTAGTCACTTTTGACCGCTAATTCGCTAATTATAAATGGTATCGTCCAGCTTAAATTTGCGAATTAGCGTTTTTTTTATTGTAAAATAAAGATGATTGACAGACTATTTTTTATCTTAAAAAAAAATATATGATTTGACGCAACCTTTTGCAAAAAGAATCATCTTCATATTATCTGTAAAATCTGATGTATGAAAAACCAAATCATTCTCGTTGTTTTCCTTACCGTTTTTAATTCCTGTTCAAAGCAAACAGTGACAATAAATAATTCTGGTTATCACGGAAAATGGAATTTGGTTGCAATGTCAGGATCTACACCTAATTCTGAAGTTACAGGCACTGCAATGGCTTGGCAAGAATTTTATTTTTTCAATACCAATGGGACATTTACAAAAGCCAGAGAAGCAAATTCGGTTAAAACAACACTTTCAGGAACTTACGCAACTACAAAACAATCGGACGGAATATCTTTTGAACTAACTTATCCAAATTACAACGAAATTATTGGCAGCTGTTTCGGAAATCAAAAAGAAGTATTGTTTTTAACTTCCAATAATTCCTTGTTGAGCACTTGGAATCTTTGTGATGGTCCGGGATTAACATATAAAAAGTAAAGTATAAGTGCTTATTACAACATTTTCATAAGGTTTAGTTTTGGTTAATTTTAGGATTATGATGCACTTTTGCTAAAGAGTACTTAGAAGTTGAAAAACTTTTAATACTCTTTTTCTATTTTAAGCGTATTACTAAATCAGTCTTTGGATAAAAATTGTAGTTGGTTCGTACAAAAAAATTATATTTACGTATTAATTAACGCCGTCAAAATCTTGTATTTATTTTGCAAAACTCTAAAGTATATCGCTATGAATTTAAAACTTTCTTTTGTTTTTACTGCCTTTTTTGTCTGTGTTTCCATAGCACAAAACGGAAATCCAAACGATTACTTATCTGCTCAATTTCATAAAGAAAAAAGAGAAGCTTTACGTGCCAAAATGCCTGAGAATAGTGTTACGGTGTTTTTTAGTAATCCCATTCGGAACCGAGCCAATGATGTGGATTTTATCTACCATCAAGATCCAGATTTTTATTATTTAACAGGATACAAAGAACCTAATTCAATTCTGGTAATTTTTTCGAACAATCAAACCAATAAAGACGGGAAATCATTCAATGAATTGTTTTATGTTCAGGAAAAAAATCCAAAAGCAGAGCAATGGACAGGAGTACGTTTAGGAACAGAAGGTGCCAAAAAAGAGTTAGGTTTTGAAAATGCTTTGAATGGAACAGCGTTTTTAAATTCTGGGATTGATTATGCCAGTTTTGACACTGTTTTCTTTAAGGAATTTGAAGAAGATATCAGAAATTCGAAAAATGAGAAAGCTGATTTATACAAGTTAATTGGAGCGTTTAAATCCCAAATTGGCTACAACGAAAAAGTGAAGTCTCAAATGGATTCGAATGTGCAAAACGAAATTAATTCTAAAAAAAGCATCACTTCAAAAAAAGCTGTGATAAATACCAAATTGATTTTGACTAACATGGCAAGTTTGCGTGAGAAAAAATCCAAAGAAGAGTTGGTTTTGTTGACTAAAGCCGTTCGGATTTCGGCAATGGGACAACGTGAAATCATGAAAGCAATGCATCCTGGAATGTCTGAAACGGAAATTCAGGGTATTCATGAATTTGTTTACAAAAAGTATGGCAGCGAGTTTGAGGGTTATCCGTCAATTGTAGGCGCTGGAAACAACGGTTGCGTATTGCATTATATTGAAAACAGCAAAATGAAAGTCGAAAATAATTTGGTTTTAATGGATTTAGGTGCTGAATATCATGGCTACACTGCTGATGTAACCCGAACGATTCCTGCTAACGGAAAATTCTCTACCGAGCAAAAACTGATTTATGATTTAGTTTATGAAGCGCAAGAAGCAGGAATTGCCGCTGCAAAAATTGGAAATAGTTTCAATGCGCCGGATGTTGCGGCACGTAAAATAATAAGTGCTGGTTTGGTGAAATTAGGAATTGTAAAAACAGAACAAGAATCTCGAAAATATTTTCCGCACGGAACTTCACATCACATTGGGTTAGATGTTCACGATCCGGGTTTATATAAAGCTTTTGAAGCTGATATGGTTGTTACTGTTGAACCGGGAATTTACATTCCAAATGGTAGTGATTGTGATAAAAAATGGTGGGGAATTGCGGTGCGAATTGAAGATGATATTTTGATTAATACAAATGGACCTGTAAATTTATCTGGGGAAGCTCCAAGGAAATCAAATGAAATTGAAGCCCTGATGAATGAAAAAAGCGTTTTGGATACTTTTTTTGTACCAAGTTTAGATTAGTAATTTGTTTCAGATTCTATAAAAATGAAACTCCGTTGTCTTATGACTTCGGAGTTTTTTGTTTAAATTATTTTTCAACCAAATCACAATACCAAAATCCATAATCAAAGGCATCAGATGAACTCGTATCGCTGGCGGTATTTGATAAATCCTCTTTTTTTGGTTTCTCGTATTTTCGGTACACGATTTCTCCAATTTCAAAATCTATAGGTTTGGAGAAAATAGGACCGTCAAAAGTGAAGGTGTGAAATTCACCATTTTCGCCACAAACATCTACATTTTCAGGTAAATCGTTGATGAAATCCTGGTCAATAACGCGACCAACGAAGCTTTTATCTAAAAACCGTTCATTTACACAAACCACAATTGTTTTAAAACCTAAACTGATAAATTCCTGAATGAGTTCGTGAGTTGGGACTTTCCACAGCGGGAAAACGCCTTCGAAACCTAATTCGGCTAATTTATCCTCCCGGTATTTACGTAAATCTACCAGAAAGATATCGCCAAAAATAGAATGGGTAACGCCTTGGTTTTTTAGTTTAGCCAATGTTTCGCCCAGCACATTTTCATATACTTCCATGGTAGGCATTTCAGGAATTTGCATAATTTCAAGTGGTAACCCGATATTTTCGGCTTGTTGTTGCAATAATTCAACTCTGACACCATGCATAGAAACACGCTGATATTGTTGGTTTACGCTGGTTAACAAACACTCAATTTCAATTTCGGGATTTTGAAGTGTTTTATACAAAGCCAGTGCAGAATCTTTGCCGCTGCTCCAGTTAAATAAGGCTTTCTTTTTCAATGTACTGTTCTTCTGAATTTTTGAAGGTAAACTTACATAATTTGTCGGATTAGTTTAGGAAACCTTTGTAACTTTGAAAATCGCAGGATTAAATACCCTAATAATGAAATACCTATTGTTTTTTATTTCCACGTTCACATTTGCCCAACAAACCCAATTTGTTGATTTTAAATCGGTTCTGGGAAAAATTGTCATAAATCCAATTGAAAAAACAGTTTCTGGAGATGTTGATTATGATTTTGACGTTTTGAAATCCACTGATACCATTAAAATCGACGCTCAAAACATGGAATTTTCTGATTTGAAACTGAATGGAAAATCGATTAATTATATCAATAATCAGAAAGAATTACAAATTATTTTTCCGTTTAAAAAAGGGAAAAACAACTTAACTTTTCAGTATTCGGCTAAGCCAAAGCAAACGATGTATTTCGTGGGTTTGATAGTCAATGATAATTTACAAATCTGGACGCAGGGACAGGGAAAATATACCAGTTATTGGTTTCCGAGTTTTGATGATGTTAATGAAAAAGTGGTTTTCAATTTGAATATTGTATGTAATAATGAGTATCAGGTAATTTCAAATGGAACGTTGAAGTTTAAATCCGGACTTGATGGACTTTCGGTTTGGCAATACCAAATGCAAAAACCAATGAGTTCCTATTTATTGATGCTTGCCATCGGAAAATTTGAAAAAAATAGCCAGAAATCAAAGTCGGGAATTCCTTTAGAAATGTATTTGAAACCAAAAGATGTAGCCAAATTTGAACCAACCTATCGCGATTCTAAAAAGATATTTGATTTTTTAGAAAAGGAAATTGGAGTAAAGTTTCCTTGGGGAATTTACAAACAAGCGCCCGTTCGGGATTTCTTGTACGCCGGAATGGAAAATACATCAGCAACGCTTTTCAACACGCGTTATGTGGTCGATTCTACCGGTTTTGAGGACAGAAGTTACACAAATGTCAATGCGCATGAATTAGCGCATCAGTGGTTTGGGAATTTAGTCACTGCCGAAAGTAGTAAGCATCACTGGCTGCAGGAAGGTTTCGCAACCTATTATGCGTTACTGGCCGAAAAGGAAATTTATGGAGAAGATTATTTTTATTCGAAATTATACGAGTCGGCGCAACAACTGAAATATGCTTCCCGAACGGATACCATTCCTGTTTTGAATGCTAAAGCGAGTTCGTTGACTTTTTATCAAAAAGGTGCTTGGGCACTTTTTGTTTTACACGAAGAAATAGGTGATAAGGCGTTTAAAAAAGCGGTAAAAAACTATTTAAAAAAACATTTGTTTCAGAATGTGAATACACAAGATTTCTTTGCTGAAATCAGAAAAGTATCAGATTATGATTTAGATAATTTTAGTAAAGTATGGCTTGAATCAACTATTTTTAATACGCAACAAGCTAATAGTTTATTACTTAAAAATAAAGCAATTCATACGCTGTTTGAAGTCGATAAATTAAAAAACAAACCGTTGTCAGAGAAAAAGGAATTTCTTGAACAAACAATGCAATCTGACGTTTATTTTTCGGTAAAAGAAGCGATTCTAAATCAATTGAAAAATGAAAAATGGGAAGATAAAAAGAATCTTTTTATTTTAGCTTTAGAAACTAATAATGTACAATTACGCCAAGCAGT
Organism: Flavobacterium sp. DSP2-3-1; assembly: GCF_049896865.1. Classification (NCBI taxonomy): domain Bacteria; kingdom Pseudomonadati; phylum Bacteroidota; class Flavobacteriia; order Flavobacteriales; family Flavobacteriaceae; genus Flavobacterium; species Flavobacterium sp. DSP2-3-1. The sequence continues at coordinate 52,404 of NZ_JAFCVD010000005.1, forward strand.
CGCCGCAGCAATGAATGAAATTCCAGAAAGTTTCAGAACTCAATATGAAACTTTATTAGAGGACAAATCGTATCAGACACAAGAACTTGCGCTGTATAATTTATGGAATAATTTTCCAGAGCAACGCATTCATTATTTGGAAAAATCAAAAACCTGGATGGGTTTCAATGACTATAATTTAAGGACGTTATGGCTGACATTGGCTTTGTCAACGCCGGATTATGCTTTTGATAGACAAGTTTTCGAAACCGAATTAATACAGTATTCATCAATTGATTATGAAGCGAATACCAGACAAAATGCGTTGGAGAAATTGTTTGCTTTCAATATAACAAATGATGCTGTTTTGAAAAATCTGGTAAATGCCACCACGCATCACATGTGGCAATTCACTAAATTTGGTAGAGATAATATTCGAAAACTATTGAAAAATCCGGAAATGAGAGCTTCTTTGGAAAGAATCGTTCCAGATTTAAATGAAGCCGAACAATTTCAGTTGAATCGGTTGTTGAAGGAATAAGTTTTAAATCAATAAGGATTTAAAAACCGCTAATTCACTATTTTCAAAAGATTATTCTTGTAGAAACTAGTGAATTTTAGTTTTTTGTATCGATGTATGTTTACCACATTTGACTCACTTCGTTTTTGATATACGCCAAAGCCGCATTGCTAGGAGATTGTTTTTCCATCAAATCGTTCAGAAGTACTTCACGTAATTTATCAGCACTATTTACACTTTCACTCCTATTGGCTTTTCGAATCATTTGAATGGTACTGTTTTTTGCTGTGACAATAATCGTCCAGCATTCATCAGACATGTATATTTGCTGCGTTAAATTGTGTTCAAATTCCTGTTCGATTTGTGCTATTATCAGGTTTTCGTAATCGTTTTTATCGTTAGAAATAGGTGCAATCCTAATCAATAATTTAGTAGGATTGATGCGTTCCATAAATAAAACCATGCGTTCATAGGCTTGTAAACGCAGCGGCAAAGCATCTTTTTGAGCCTCTTTCTGCAACAACCAGCGTCTTGTATTTTGTTGATCTTTAAAATAAGAGTTAAATAAATAATAAGCCACTCCACCAGTAATTAGTGAAGGTATAGTGTACGCCAGAATTTCTATAATTTTTGTTGAATCCATTTTGATTTAAAATTAAAAGAACAAAAATATACTTTTTTGAGTATAAAACAATTTCTATTTGATAGCAATAAATCAAACCGAATAGTATTTTTGCCATTCGTAACAGCACTATTTAAAATTGAATATCATAATGGAGACTTATGTTCTGGTTTTTCTTTGTTTAGCGGCCTTTGCTGCAGGATTTATTGACGCAATTGTTGGTGGAGGCGGATTGATACAAACGCCTATGGGATTGATTTTATTGCCAAATCTTCCTGTTTCAACCGTAATTGGAACCTTGAAAGTTCCTGCTTTTAGTGGTACTTCTTTTGCGGCATATCAATATCTGAAAAAGGTAGATATGAACTGGAAACTATTGTCGATTATGATGCTTTTGGCATTTCCATCGGCATTTTTGGGATCTACTTTGTTGACGTACGTCAGCAACGATTTCATGAAACCGTTATTGTTGGTTGTTCTTTCATTTTTAGTGATTTACACCTATGCGAAGAAAAATTTTGGACAACACATAGAAAAAAATCATCCACCTAGAACCCAAATTTGGAATGCTATCGGAATAAGCTTTGTAGTTGGTTTGTACGATGGATTTATCGGTCCGGGAACCGGAAGTTTTTTAGTCGTGGCTTTTATTGCCATCATGGGTTTCGATTTTCTGCACGCTTCCGCAAATGCCAAAATGGTGAATCTGGCGACAAATTTCGGTTCTATTTGTTTGTTTATTTTAAAAGGAAAAATCATTTGGGCAATAGCATTACCCATGGCTGCCAGCAATGCTCTTGGCGGTTGGATAGGTGCAAAACTAGCCATTAACAAAGGAAATAGTTTTATTCGGATTTTCTTTCTGGTCGTGGTTGTAGGGACCTTAATCCGCTTTGCGTACGATGTATTTTTTAAATAATTTTTTAATAGGTTACAAGTTAAATTGTGTCTATTATTTAACGACACTTCAGTCGAAAAAGCACTTACATGAACTTATATTCCTTATCTGGTTCAACAAACAAAGAATGGTTTTTTAGCTTCATATAAAATTACACTTTTACATCTTTAATGCTTATTTTTGCATATAAAACTATAAAAACTTCCATGCACAAATATATCGATCAACTTAATGAAGCCCAACGCGAACCCGTTCTTCAAAAAGATGGACCCATGATAATTATTGCGGGTGCTGGTTCCGGTAAAACGCGGGTGTTGACAATTAGAATTGCTTATTTGATGAGTCAGGGTATTGATGCGTTCAGTATCTTATCGCTTACTTTTACCAACAAAGCGGCCCGAGAAATGAAAAAACGTATCTCGGATATCGTAGGTGCCGGTGAAGCAAAAAATCTTTGGATGGGAACATTTCACTCGGTTTTTGCTCGAATTTTACGCTCGGAAGCCGAACATCTTGGATATCCTTCCAACTTTACCATATATGATTCTCAGGATTCGCTTCGTGCTATTTCCGGGATTATCAAAGAAATGCAATTGGACCGCGATGTGTACAAACCGAAACAGGTTTTAAGCCGAATTTCAAATTTTAAAAACAGTTTGATTACCGTAAAAGCCTATTTTAATAATCCGGATCTACAAGAAGCGGATGCGATGTCTAAAAAGCCTCGTATGGGAGAAATTTATCAAAATTATGTCGACCGATGTTTCAAAGCAGGCGCTATGGATTTTGATGATTTATTATTAAAAACCAACGAATTACTGACTCGTTTTCCAGAAGTTCTGGCCAAATATCAAAATCGTTTTCGTTATATTTTGGTAGATGAGTACCAAGATACCAATCACTCGCAGTATTTAATTGTAAGAGCTTTATCTGATAAATTTCAGAATATCTGTGTGGTAGGGGATGATGCGCAAAGTATTTATGCGTTTCGTGGTGCAAACATCAACAATATACTGAATTTTCAGAAAGATTATGAAGGTGTAAAAACGTTCAGATTGGAACAAAATTACCGTTCCACAAAAAATATTGTTGAAGCAGCAAACACAATTATTGATAAAAATAAAGTTAAGCTGGACAAAATCGTTTGGACCGCGAATGATTTTGGTCCAAAAATAAAAGTCCACCGCAGTTTAACAGACAACGAAGAAGGTCGTTTTGTGGCGAGCACCATTTGGGAACAAAAAATGCAAAATCAGTTACCTAACGGCGCTTTTGCTATTTTGTACCGTACCAATGCACAATCCCGTGCGATGGAAGATGCGCTGAGAAAAAGAGACATTCCGTACCGTATTTATGGAGGACTTTCATTTTACCAAAGGAAAGAAGTAAAGGATGTTTTGTGCTATTTACGATTGGTTATCAATCCAAAAGATGAAGAAGCTTTAGTTCGGGTGATTAATTATCCGGCACGTGGAATTGGGAATACAACTATCGAAAAACTGACCATCGCAGCGAACCATTACAAGCGTTCAATGTTTGAAGTCATGCAAAACATAGAACGAATTGACTTAAAACTGAATTCAGGAACCAAGCAAAAACTACTCGATTTTGTTACAATGATTCAGAGTTTTCAGGCTATAAATGAAAATCAGGATGCGTTTTATCTGGCTGATCATGTTGCCAAAAAAACAGGATTGATTCAGGAATTAAAAAAAGATGCTACTCCCGAGGGAATGGCGAAAATTCAAAATATTGAGGAATTACTAAACGGAATCAAAGATTTCACGGATGGCCAAAAAGAAGTGGATGGAGCCCGTGGCGCCTTATCAGAATTTATGGAGGATGTGGCTTTGGCGACCGATTTAGACAAAGATACCAGTGATGAAGATCGTGTTGCGCTGATGACGATTCACTTGGCAAAAGGATTAGAGTTTCCTCATGTTTTTGTGGTGGGAATGGAAGAAGATTTGTTTCCGAGCGCCATGAGTATGAGCACGAGAAGTGAACTCGAAGAAGAACGTCGTTTGTTTTATGTAGCTTTGACCCGTGCGGAGCATCAAGCGTATCTTACTTATGCTCAGTCACGATACCGTTGGGGAAAATTGACAGACAGTGAACCTTCGCGTTTTATTGAGGAAATCGACAGTCAATATCTGGAATACATGACACCTCCTGAAAATAATTACAGGTACAAACCTATGATTGACAGTGATATATTTGGAGATGTGGATAAGTCTAAATTGCGTCTGGCAAAACCAGCTAACGGAACACCGCCCAAATATGTTTCTGATAACGAACCCAAATCAGATATAAATATTCGTAAATTAAAACCTGTTAGCAACAATGCTGCTTCAGGAAATGCTAATTTATTTGATAATAAACTGGTTGCCGGAAATATAGTTATGCACGAACGATTTGGAAAAGGGGAAGTTTTAAACCTTGATGGCGTCGGAGCAGATAAAAAAGCCGAAATCAAATTTGAAGTTGGCGGAATAAAAAAATTACTGTTGCGTTTTGCAAAATTGGATATTATCGGATAAAAATTTGTTTCAAGTTTAAGTTTTAAAGTTTTCAGTTAATAAAACTTCAAATCTTAAACATTTTAAACTTTAAACTAAAAAAAAATGGCTCAGTTTATAAAAATATACGAAGACAAACCTAATGAAGCCGCAATCGCTAAAGTGGTTAAGGTTTTAAAAGAAGGTGGTTTAGTGATTTATCCAACGGATACCGTTTACGGTTTGGGTTGTGATATTACAAACACGAAAGCTTTGGAACGCATTGCGAAGATAAAAGGAGTGAAGCTCGATAAAGCTAATTTTTCTTTCATTTGCCATGATTTAAGTAATATCTCTGATTATGTAAGACAAATAGACACTGCTACTTTTAAAATCTTAAAAAGAGCTTTACCAGGACCATATACCTTTATTTTGCCGGGAAATAATAACTTACCTAAAGAATTTAAGAAGAAAACGACTGTCGGAATTAGAGTTCCTGATAATGCGATTGCTTTAGAAATTGTAAAGTTGCTTGGAAATCCTATTGTTTCTACCTCAATTCACGATGAAGATGATGTGATAGAATATACTACTGATCCGGAACTTATTTTTGAGAAATGGCAAAATCTGGTTGATTTGGTTATTGATGGAGGTTACGGTAATAATGTAGGTTCTACCATTATCGACTTATCAGGTGATGAGCCAATTGTAGTAAGAGAAGGTAAAGGAAGTTTAGATATTTTATAAAATTCAAATCTTTGGCAAAATATTTGCGTATCTATTATAAAACTTTATATTTACCAATAAATAACAATTTCTTTAATTACAATATAATAGCATGTTATTCTTGATTATATTTAATTGGTTATTAAAAAACAATTGAGGATACATTAAGGCAGGTCAATTGGCCTGCTTTTTTTGTTTTTACACCAAATCAGTTTTTGAAAAACAGTTTACCACCTAAAAATAAATCATAAAAAAAACGCCCCAATTTTGAGGCGTTTACTTTTTGATAATTAAAACAAATTACGGTCTTTGTTTTTTCATTTCTTTTTCAATCATTTCATAGAATTGATCAATTTTAGGTAAAACTACAATACGAGTTCTTCTGTTACGAGATCTGTTTTCAGCAGAATCATTCGCCACTAAAGGAATATAAGAACTTCTTCCTGCAGCAATTAATTGCTCTGGTTTAACACCCAATTGATTTGTTAATACACGGATAATAGAAGTAGAACGTTTTACACTTAAATCCCAGTTGTCTAATAAAACACCTGAGCCGTTGTAAGGAACGTTATCAGTGTGTCCTTCTACCATACATTCGAAATCAGGTTTGTCATTGACTACTTTTGCAACTTTCGCCAAAACCATTTTAGCTCTGTCCGTCACTTCGTAGCTTCCGCTTTTAAACAATAATTTGTCTGCAATGGAGATGAAAACGACACCTTTTTCCACATTTATTTCGATATCCGGATCAGATATTCCTACTGAACTTTTCAAGCTGGTAACTAATGCAAGTGTTACGCTATCTTTTTTAGTTAGAGCATCTTGCATTCTACTTATTTTTAAATCTTTCTCTTTGATAGATTCTAATGCTTTTTCAATATTTTGAGCACCTTTAGTCGACAGTACCGTCATGTCTTTTGAAACACTAATTAAACCTTGATTTTGTTCTTTTAAAGCAGCCACTGTTGCTGCAAAACCTGCTTTTTCTTCTAAGCAAGAATTTAATTTTACAGTTGCAGTATTTAATAAATCTTGGGTTTCTTTATTTCTAGTTTCTAAATCCGTGTATTTCTTTTTAGAAACACAAGAAGTTAAAAGGGCTATTACTGATAAGGCAATTACGATTTTTTTCATAGATTGTTTAAATTTAGATAAAGGGTTAGTTACAAATCTAGCTTTTTAAAATTCATTTGATTCTAAATAAATCGTTAAAAACGTTTATTTTTCTAATAAAGTACAAGTAAATGATACTATTGACAGTATAATATGTTGGATGTTGAAACTCATTTCTCTTACTATAATTAATCGAAAAAAGGGTGTAAAAAGCACCATGAGCTTTCAATATTGCCCAAAAATGCTTGAACTTTCCCTGTGTTAAAAATTGAATTCCTGCAATTCCGTCCAAAATCATTCTGACTAAAAGTATCGAATATAATTTTTCTTTTGGAAGGTTTTTGGTTAACATCAGTAATGAATTTCTAAAATTTAAATACGTTTTAGTTGGGTGGCCTTGCTGCAAAGTGGCACCGCCTACATGATATACCACAGATCTTGAAATGTATTTTATTTTATATCCTTTGTTAATCGCACGCCAACACAAATCAATTTCTTCTTGATGCGCAAAAAAATCATCGTCAAAACCTTTTAATGCTTTATAAACAGAGCTTCGAATAAAAAAACATGCTCCTGATGCCCAAAATATCTCTCGTGTGTCATCATATTGTCCGTTGTCTTTTTCTAAAGCATCAAAAATTCGACCCCGACAAAAAGGATATCCGTATTGATCAATAAATCCGCCGGCAGCGCCTGCATATTCAAAATATTCTTTGCGTTTATAATCTAATATTTTAGGTTGGATAATAGCCGTTTTAGATTCATTTTCGAAAGTTTCAAGAATGGGTTGCAACCAATGCTCTGTTACTTCTATATCAGAATTCACTAAAGCATAAATATCTGCGTCAACCTGTTTTAATGCTTCATTGTAGCCACTGGCGAAACCAAGATTACTGTCATTTTTGATAATTGTTACCGACGGAAAAAAAGTTTTGAGAAAAGAAATAGAATCATCAGTAGAAGCATTATCAGCAACATAAATTACAGCTTCCGGAGAATATTGTACAACCGACGGCAAAAATTTTTCCAATAATAATATTCCGTTCCAATTAAGTATGACAACTGCTATTCTCATTATGAGGTTTTGTTTTATAGACTATTTAGTTTGTAATTGGGTAATTCTTCCAGAAAATGATATTTTTCATTCTCAAAATCCATTTGGCAAAAGTAATGATTCAAACCATTGGTCACCATCAAAAATTGGGACTTCATTGTCATATTATAACGGGCAATTTGGTCAAAGGTGGCTTGTGCAATTTTTATTTCGGGTGCTTTACATTCTATCAAAATGAAAATTGAACCATCCGGACTGTAAACCACGACATCGTATCTTTTGCGCAATCCGTTGACTTTTAATACTTTTTCTACATTAATCAAGGAGTGCGGATACTTTTTTTCTTCCAATAAAAATTGGACAACATGTTGTCTAACCCATTCTTCAGGGGTAAGAATGATGAATTTTTTCCTGATTGCATCAAAAATGGAAACTTTATTTTCGCTATTTTTGAACCGAAAGTGATAAAGTTGAAAATTGAGTTTTCGCATGAAGCAAAAGTAAGACTTTTAGATAATAGATTAAAAGAGAATAGATAATATGGACGAAGTATTAAAAATTGTAAATGATATAAAAAGTGGCAACATCAAACCCATCTATTTTTTGATGGGAGAAGAACCGTATTATATTGACAAACTATCGGATTATATTGAGAAAAAAGTTTTATCTGAAGAGGAAAAAGGTTTCAACCAAACCGTTTTATATGGAAGAGATGTGTCTATGGAAGATATTATTTCCACGGCTAAGCGTTATCCGATGATGGCAGATCGTCAAGTGGTTATTGTCAAAGAAGCACAGGATTTAATCCGAACCATCGATAAGCTGGAAAGTTATGCTGATAATCCTATGCCTTCAACCGTTTTAGTTTTTTGCTACAAATACAAAACATTGGATAAACGTAAAAAAGTAACGAAGTTATTGGCAAAAAACGGTGTTGTTTATGAGAGTAAGAAACTATATGAAAACCAAGTAGGAGAGTGGATTAAACGTGTTTTATCAGGCAAAAAATATTCAATTGAGCCTAAAGCAAATGCAATGTTAGTTGAATTTTTAGGGACAGATTTGAGTAAAATAAACAATGAATTAGAGAAATTGCAAATCATCTTGCCGATAGGAAGTACGATAACTCCAAAAGATATTGAAGAAAATATAGGTTTTAGTAAAGATTTTAACGTGTTTGAATTACGAAAAGCACTTGGTGAACGCAACCAGTTAAAAGCGTACACGATTGCTGAAAACTTTGCCCAAAATCCAAAAGACAATCCAATGGTGGTAACGACAAGTCTAGTTTTTGGATTTTTTATTCAATTATTAAAATATCATGGGTTAAAAGATAAAAACCCCAAGAATGTGGCGGCGGTCATAGGTGTTAATCCTTTCTTTTTGAAAGAATATGATGTAGCTTTGAAGAATTATCCGATGAAGAAAGTGAGTCAGATTGTTGGGGCTTTGAGAGATATTGATGTAAAAAGTAAAGGGGTTGGAGCCAGTGCCATGTCACAATCAGATTTATTAAGAGAAATGCTTTATAAAATATTCAATTAAAAGGCAAAATTTCCGATATTTGTATTCCAAAAATTAGTGATTTAAAAATAAATACCAGGACTATGTCAATGAATAAAAATACTATTTTAGGTTGGGCAACTTTGATTATGATTGTAATGGGTTTATTACTGATTGCATTAGGTGCATTTAGATATGATGACGTAGCAGGATGGGGATTCGCTGCAGTGGGTGTGGGTTTTTTGGCTAACGCTTGGGTTTTTAGTTCTCTGAAAGGAAGAGTCTAGAAGGTTTACAAATTGAGAAAAGAGCCTTAATGGCAGAATAGAAATAATTTTAAATTAAAAAAATGGCAGACGATAAAAAAGTGATATTCTCAATGTCAAAATTGAGTAAAACGTATCAAGGAGCAGATAAACCAGTCCTTAAAAACATCTATTTAAGTTTCTTTTATGGAGCTAAGATTGGTATTTTGGGTTTAAATGGTTCTGGAAAATCTTCCTTATTAAAAATTATAGCCGGTGTAGACAAAAACTACCAAGGTGACGTAGTTTTTGCGCCGGGTTATACAGTAGGTTATTTAGAACAGGAACCTATTTTAGATGATAGCAAAACAGTTATCGAAATTGTAAGAGAGGGCGTTGCCGAAACTATGGCAGTTTTAGATGAATTCAATAAAATCAATGATAGTTTTGGTTTGCCGGAAGTCTATGAAAATGCTGATAAAATGGAGCAATTGATGGATCGTCAAGCGCTTTTACAAGATAAAATAGATGCATTGGGCGCTTGGGAAATTGATACCAAACTGGAAATCGCAATGGATGCTTTGCGTACCCCGGAAGGAGACACGCCAATCAAGAATTTATCAGGTGGAGAGCGTCGTCGTGTAGCTTTATGTCGCTTATTGTTGCAACAACCAGACGTTTTGCTTCTGGATGAGCCAACGAATCACTTGGATGCTGAAAGTGTCCTTTGGTTAGAACAACATTTAGCACAATACGCGGGAACAGTAATAGCTGTAACGCACGATAGATATTTTTTGGATAATGTTGCCGGTTGGATTTTGGAATTAGACAGAGGTGAAGGAATTCCTTGGAAAGGGAATTATTCTTCTTGGTTGGACCAAAAATCAAGTCGTATGGCATTGGAAGAGAAAACGGCTTCTAAGCGCAGAAAGAATTTAGAGCGTGAGTTGGACTGGGTTCGTCAAGGTGCCAAAGGGCGTCAAACAAAGCAAAAAGCGCGTTTGCAGAACTACGATAAATTACTGAATGAAGATCAAAAACAATTGGATGAAAATCTGGAAATATACATTCCAAATGGGCCACGTTTAGGAACGAATGTAATTGAAGCCAAAAATGTTGCTAAAGCATTTGGAGATAAATTGTTGTATGATAATTTAAATTTCACGCTGCCACAAGCTGGAATTGTTGGAATTATTGGGCCAAATGGTGCCGGTAAATCAACAATTTTCAAAATGATAATGGGAGAAGAAAAGCCAGATTCAGGAGAATTCTCAATTGGGGATACCGTAAAAATCGCTTATGTTGATCAAGCACACTCGAATATAAATCCGGAAAAATCGATTTGGGAAAACTTTGCTGACGGTCAGGAATTGATTATGATGGGCGGAAAGCAAGTAAATTCAAGAGCTTATTTATCCCGATTTAATTTTGGTGGTGGAGAACAAAACAAAAAAGTGTCCATGCTTTCCGGTGGGGAACGCAACCGTTTGCACCTTGCAATGACTTTGAAAGAAGAAGGAAACGTATTGTTATTGGATGAGCCAACGAATGATTTGGATATCAATACACTTCGTGCATTAGAAGAAGGTCTGGAGAATTTCGCCGGCTGTGCGGTAGTAATTTCTCACGACAGATGGTTCTTGGACAGAATTTGTACACACATTCTGGCTTTCGAAGGGAACTCTGAAGTATACTATTTTGAAGGTGGATTTTCGGAATATGAAGAGAATAAGAAAAAACGCTTGGGTGGTGATTTAACACCAAAAAGATTGAAATACAGAAAATTAATTAGAAGTTAGTCATCTAATTATAGATTTATCAGCCAGAGGATGTCCCATAAAGACATCCTCTTTTTTTATGCTGTTATTTGATTTTTTTATCAGAGTTCATCATAATTAAAACTGCTGCAACCAGTCCTATGATTACTAACCCAAATACAACAACCATTATAATAGTTCCGTTATCCCAAGAAAAAAGTGTAGTGTCTTTCATGATTAATTAAGTTTTAAGATTATCCAAATTTATAATTCCTGCAAAATAAAAGGTATGATAATTATCATGATTATTATTTTATTCTAAAAACTTGGCTTGGATTTCTTTGGTGGGAATCAGACAAGCTTCTTTTTTCCCATACCATTTGTAGCGGTTTTTAGCGACATAATCGTAAATATAGTTGTTAAAAGAAGTGGGTAATATCGTAAACAGTGTCGCAAAATAAAATATTCCTCCCAAATTTCTAGCAATTTCTAAAGCAGCTTCTGATTTTAAGTAGTAAGCAAAACCAGGGTGATACAGGATAATACTGTCTGTTTTTTGAATATCAATTCCCAAATGTTGGATGATTTTTTGACCCAAATCAGATTGTAAAGCTACAAACCGAAAAATATCTTTTATATCATGCTTAATTATCATCTGCACTGCTGAATCACACAGGTTGCAAACGCCGTCAAAGAGGATGATTTTTTTGTCTTTAGGAATATTGAGCATAATTTAAACTTTATAATTCAACCGGATAGATATTTCTCCTTCGTCGAAATGACAAAACGTGAGACGAGACTGAAAACTGCAAACTAAATACTTTTTATTTCTTCCCGGCTTCTACAAACTCCAGCGCTTCCATACTCACTTTTGAAGTAAATACACCATAATTTACAGTTGCTTTATTTTTTTCGATAGCATCAATCGTTCCCACCGCTTTTCCATCAAACATTCTTACGCGATCGCCTAATTTTAGAACTGGTTTTGGTTTTTCAATTACTACTTTTAATTTCTTCTCTTTCTTTTCTTTTCTAATTTCCTCAACCTGAACTGTTATTTCTTCAATTACTTCTTTTTTCTTTTCTGTCAGTGCTTTAGTTTCTTTAACGGTTGCTTTTTTGCGTTTTGAATTTTCTATTTCGATAATTTTCAAAAATTCACCAAGCAACTCTTTCTTGTTTTTATTATTAAAATATTTCTCCGAAATGTCTTCAATTTTTTGACCGATGTATATTGTTTTCTGGTTGCTGTCATATAATTCCTGATAACTTTCCAGTTTTTGTTTTATTTTTACATTGATAGTCTCCATCTTCTTGCCCTCTTCGCGTGCTTTTGTTTCTTCTTCTTTGAGGTTTTGTGATGTTTTTTCCATCTTTGAACGCTCTTTTTGAAGTGTGGCAATCGTTTTATCAAAACGTACTTTTCCAACTTCAATTTTCTTTTTGGCTCGATTTATTAAACTAAATGGAATTCCGTTTTTTAAAGCGACTTCAAAAGTAAAGGAACTTCCCGCTTGACCCATTGCCAATTTATACATGGGTTCTAATGATTTTTCATCAAAAAGCATATTCGCATTGGTGGCAAAAGGCAATTCATTGGCCAGAATTTTTAAGTTTGAATAATGAGTGGTAATAATCCCAAAAGCTTCTCGGTGATAAAACTCTTCTAAGAAAATTTCGGCTAAAGCACCTCCTAATTCTGGATCAGAACCGGTACCAAATTCATCAATCAGGAACATGGTTTTTCTATTGCACTTCTTTAAGAAGTAGTTCATGTTCTTTAGTCGGTAACTATAAGTACTTAAATGATTTTCAATAGATTGATTGTCTCCAATATCTGTTAAAATTCTATCGAATAAAAACGTTTCACTTCGTTCATGAACTGGAATTAACATCCCAGATTGCAGCATCAGTTGCAACAATCCAACGGTTTTCAAAGAGATTGTTTTTCCTCCTGCGTTGGGTCCGGAAATTACAATAATTCTGCTTTCCTGACTGAGTTCAATAGTCTGCGGATGTGTTATTTCGTTTTTCTGTTTGTTATTCAAATATAAAATAGGATGGTACGCATCTCTAAAATAAACACGACGTTCCTCGGTAATTGTTGGCAAAATTCCGTTAATTCTGTTGGCGTATTTTGCTTTGGCAGCGATTACATCAATATCACTCAAGAAATCCTGATATTGAATCAATAACGGTAAAAAAGGACGAATGTAATTGGACAGCTGTTTTAAAATCCGGGTGATTTCTTCTTTTTCTTCATATTCTAAATTACTCAACTCACGAGAATATTGTAAGGTAGCTTCAGGTTCAATATAGGCAATACTTCCAGTCTTAGAACTACCCAAAATAGAACCTTTTACTTTACGACGGTACATTGCCATAACAGCGAGAACACGTCTGTTTTGTACAAAACTTTCTTTAATGTCATCTAAATATCCCAAAGCAGCGTATTGCGTCAACGCAGATCCGAAACTTTGATTGACTTTGCCTCGAACCGCATTCATATTTCTGCGGATATTCAGTAAATCCGGCGACGCATTGTCTTTTATTTCACCATATTTATCAACTACTTCGTCGACCATCGTGATGATTTCTTTAGTAAGTTCGACTTGGTTCGCCCTCGCATTTAAATTTGGATAATAATCCTCGAATTTTCTCAAAAAAGTCAAAAGGAAATTTACCGTTGAAGAAATAGTTGCAATCTTTCGAAAACTGCCCACTTCTAAAAAACTATCCTCTATTGCAAGAAATTTTATCTCGTGCGTGATGGCGTCAAAACCGTGATTGGGAATGGCATTGTTATTTTGAAAAGACGAAACATACTCTGATGTTTGCATTAATGCTTGCATTAACGTTTCCTTATCTTTAAAAGGGGTTATTTCGAAAGCTTTTTGTTTTCCAATATCAGTGTTGCAAATGGTAGAAATGGTTTCGAGTACTGTAGGAAATTGTAAATCTTGTAATGTTTTTTCGGTGATGGATATCATTTATCGTATAATTCTTTTCAAGACAAAAATAGCTAATAGTTAAGACTATTTAACAGACTTTCACAAAGAATTAATGAATGTTTATTATCCTTTTTTAGGATTCAAAAAAAAATTCTCTGTGTATCTTTGCTATCTTATACTTAACTATGCAAATCAATCTCAATCCTTCTTGGAAATCCATTTTATCTGATGAAATCAAGAAACCCTATTTTTTAGATTTAGTGGAAACTGTTGATGAGGAGTATAAAAATCACACTTGTTATCCCTCAAAAGAATTAATTTTTGCTGCGTTTAATTATTGCAGTTTCAAAGACGTACAAGTGGTTATCATTGGCCAGGATCCGTATCACGGCAAGGGAGAAGCCAATGGTTTGTGTTTTTCTGTGAATGAAGGTGTGCGAATTCCTCCTTCGTTGCGCAATATTTTTCGAGAAATGAGTGAGGATTTGGACACTATTTTCATGCCAGCTTCCGGGAATTTAGAAACTTGGGCAAAACAGGGCGTTTTATTGTTGAATGATTCTCTGACCGTTAGAGAAGACAATGCGAACAGCCACAAACACTTAAAATGGAATGTTTTCACGGATGCTGTAATTCAAAAAATTTCCGAAGAAAAAGAACATGTCGTTTTCTTGCTTTGGGGTAATTTTGCCCATAAAAAAGGGCTGAAAATCGATCGAAACAAACATTTAGTTCTAGAATCCGGGCACCCGTCGCCTATGAGCGCAAATCAGAGAAAATGGTTTGGGAATAAACATTTCAGTAAGACGAACGCGTATTTAGAACAAAACGGGTTAGAGTTAATTAACTGGATTTCAGTAGATTAATTACGTGATTTGAAGATGTAAATAATTGTTTTAAACAGCTTTGCGTGAGTGATGGAAGTGGAGCTCTTTTTTAAGAGGCGTTTCAGCCTGTAAAAAAAGCGGGAACGTGCAGCACGACCTGAAGTTTTTACGTAAGGTCATGCCCAAATTAAAATAATGTTATTGGAAAAATTAAATGATAAGTACGACTAATTCTATGTCTTACTTTTTAACAATATCCTCTAAAACAGCTTTATCGGAGTAGTTAATGACTTTCAGCGTAACCTCTTGGTTTTTAATTGTTTTACCTTCGATGATGTATAACTTTCCTTTTTTTAGTTCAATATTGCTTTTGTCAAAATCTACATCACCAAATTGTAGTGTGTTTTTTATATCGGCAGTATCAATCCATTTTTCAGCCAAAATCACAGAAGCCTTATCCGAATAATAAAAAGGTTTGTTCCTTAAATCATTTAAAACTCTTGCATTTGGAAAATAATTACAGCGGGTGTCTTTGCCACTGAAAACTAACGCTACAAAAAACAGTCCTATTACTAAACCTACCAAATAATAGGCAAAACGATGTATAAACTTCATGAATTAAATTTTTTGCAAAGGTAGAAGAAAGTTTTCTTAAAAAACAATTAAATTGATGTCGTTATAAGGTAGATCGAACCATTCGCCAATAGAACAATTAGCAAGGATTCCGTGGTACATGTAAACGCCATTTTTTAATCCTTTATCACAACGGATGGCGCTTTCGATGCCGCCGTCCTCCGCAATTTTCATCAAATAAGGGGAAATTATATTACTTATGGAAAGTGATGCAGTTTTTGAATATCGGGAAGGGATATTAGGTACGCAATAATGTACAACATTGTTCTTTATAAACGTAGGTTTCTCATGTGAAGTCACTTCTGAAGTCTCAAAGCAACCGCCGGTATCAATACTTACATCGACAATTACGGCACCATTTTTCATGTGTTCCACCATCGTTTCCGTAACAATTACAGGACAACGTTCTTTGCCTCGCATAGCGCCAATAGCCACATCACAACGTCTCAACGCTTTGAGTAAAGCTTTAGGTTGAATTGTGGAAGTAAAAATCCGTTCATTTAAATTATTTTGCAAACGACGTAATTTGGTAATAGAATTATCAAAAACTTTTACACTGGCACCTAAACCAATAGCGGTTTTGGCAGCAAATTCTCCAACGGTTCCTGCACCCAAAATTACTACATCAGTAGGAGGAACGCCAGTAATGTTCCCAAATAATAGTCCTTTTCCAAATTCATTGGTAATCATCAACTCGGCAGCAATTAAAATCGAGGCCGTTCCCGCAATTTCGCTTAAGGATTTAACAGCAGGATACGTTCCGTCCTCATCCTTTATGTATTCAAAAGCGAGAGCGGTAATTTTCTTTTTGGTCAAAGCTTCAAAATACGTTTTCTTGCGGGTTTTCAACTGAATCGCCGACAGCAAAATCGTCTGCGGATTCATCATTTCTATTTCCGCAAGGGTGGCCGGTTCCACTTTCAAAATCATGGGGCAACTGAAGACTTTCTTGGTGTCATTAGTGATTTGGGCGCCTGCATCAGAATATTCTTTATCGGTATAACTTGAACTCAATCCCGCCCCTGCTTCAATCATTACGCGATGGCCATGATAGGTAAGCGAGTTAACAGCATCCGGGGTAAGACAAATTCGGCGTTCCTGATGACTCGTTTCCTTTGGAATACCAATAAAAAGTTCGCTTTTTTGTCTTGCAATTTCCAGTTTTTCTTCTTGTGGTAAAAGCTGTTGTTTGGTGAATGGCGTTATAGTTATTGACATTGATGTTGTTAAATTAAGGGTACAATTTACGTAAAAAGATCCATAAACGGCACAAATTCTATCTTGTTAAAATCATTTGGAATGCAACAAATCTCAGAGAATGATTTTTTCCATTTTTATATCGGCTCGCTCATAAACTCCATCCTCTAAAGGAATTTCTACGAAACCAAATTTTTCATACAAATGTATCGCTGACAGTAATTTCCGGTTTGAATATAAGATCAGTTTCTCTATTCCTTTTGCTTCAGCAATATCAAAACAATGCAAAATCAGTTTTTTACCAATTCCTAATCCTTGTGCGCTATCTGTTACGCCCATTTTGCTCAATTCGAAGGTTGTGCTGTCGGTTTTTATCAAGGATACGGTTCCAACGATTTCATCTTTATATTTCGCGTAAAAAATCATTCCGCCTTTGTCAATAATCTGACCTTGCGGATCCGAAAGTACGATTTCATCTTTGGGTTCAACCCTGAAATATTTTTGCAGCCATTCCAGATTTAATATTTTTACAGCTTCTTTGTAAGTTGGAGAAAAAGGAATTATTGCTACAGTATTGTCTACATTCATAATTACTTTTAGCTTAAAGTTAATAAACGTTTTCCGTCCGCGAGCAGTGAAATACTGATAACGGAATGGGTTTTCGGAATCAAATTTGGAATCTTCTCTGCCCATTCTATAAAACACCAATTGCCGGAATACAAATAATCGTCAATTCCCATATCTAGCGCTTCCACTTCATCATTCAATCTGTAAAAATCAAAATGATAAACCAACTGATTGTCATTAGCTTCATATTCATTAACTAAAGAAAAGGTTGGGCTGCTCGTTGCACCGGTTACTCCAAGCGTTTTGCACAATTGCTTGATTAAAGTTGTTTTTCCAACGCCCATTTCTCCGTGAAAAAGAATCACTTTTTTGGGGTTATTTGCTATTATTTTTTGCGCAACTTCCTCGAGTTGATCTAAAGAAAAAGTAACATTCATTCTTTTATATTTGTTTAAAAGTTTAAGGCTCTCGCCGAAAACTGAGACTAGAAACTTCCTATCGCGGGTTAAAAACTAAAAACGGAATAATCATTTCTTCCAATGAAATTCCACCGTGCTGATACGTGTTTTTGTAATAACTCACATAATGATTGTAGTTATTGACATACGCCAAAAACAAATCATTTTTTGCAAAAATATAAGAACTGCTCATATTTATGGTAGGCAAACCAATATTTTTTGGTTCTTTTACCGCATAAACATCTTTGTGCTCGTACGTCAAACTGCGTCCGGTTTTGTAACGTAAATTCAAACTGGTGTTTTTGTCACCCACGACTTTCGATGGATTTTTTACATTTATCGTTCCGTGATCCGTAGTCAAAATCAATTTGAAACCCATTTTTTGAGCCTGTTGAATGATTTCTAACAGCGGGGAATTCTTAAACCAACTCAACGTCAATGAGCGATACGCTTTGTCATCGGAGGCCAATTCTTTTACGACATCCATCTCCGTTTTGGCATGCGAAAGCATGTCCACAAAGTTGTATACTACTGTCACTAAATCATTATCTTTTAATGATTTAAAACTCTCAGCTAATTTTTTTCCGCTGGCAAGACTGGTTATTTTAAAATATTCTTGCTTGATATTTAAACCCAATCGTTTCAAGTGTGCCGTCAAAAATTCCGCTTCAAAAAGATTTTTTCCGCCTTCTTCCGGGTCATTTTTCCAGTATTGTGGAAACTGTTTTTCCATTTCCAATGGTGTCAAACCGGAGAAAATAGCGTTTCTCGCGTATTGCGTCGCAGTAGGAAGAATAGAGTAGTAAGGCACTTCTTTTTCCAGTTTGTAATAATTTCCAACTACACTTTCAAAGGTTTTCCACTGATCGTAACGCAGATTATCAACCACGACAAATAAAATGGGCTTGTCTTTTTTCTTGAGTTCAGGAAGCACTAATTCTTTGAATAAGGTATGCGATTGAACGGGTTTGTCCGCTTTTGGTGCAAACCAATCCTCATAATTGCGCTCAATAAATTTTCCAAATTGGGAATTAGCTTCCGTTTTCTGGGATTCCAAAATTTCAATCATACTCTGATCGTCAATATTCTCCAATTCCAATTCCCAAAAAATCAATTTCTTGTACAACTCTATCCAATCTTCATAGGAATTCACCATTGCCATTTCCAACGTGATTTTTCTAAATTCTTTCTGATAATCCAGCGTAGTTTTTTGCGAAATCAATCGGGAATGATCCAGATTTTTCTTCAAACTCAACAAAATTTGGTTTGGATTCACAGGTTTGATTAAATAATCGGCAATTTTAGATCCTATGGCTTCCTCCATAATGTATTCTTCCTCGCTTTTTGTAATCATAATCATTGGAACCGAAGATTTTTTTTCCTTCATTTCTGACAGCGTTTCCAAGCCGCTCATTCCGGGCATATTTTCATCCAGAAAAACAATATCAAAATTATTTTCTTCAAAAATACCAATGGCGTCCAACCCGTTATTGCAGGTTGTTACCTCGTAATTTTTCTTTTCCAAAAATAATATATGTGGTTTCAAAAGGTCGATTTCATCATCTACCCAAAGTATTTTTATTTTATCCATAATTGAATCAACAAGTGTTCTAACATACTAAATTAAAGTGCCAAATTACATTTTTTTGCAACGGCTCCCTGCTAATATTATGATAATTTTATAACACACTTATGCTGTATTTTATAAAATTACAATTCGCTTCCGTTTTGCTTTATATTTACTTTTGGGCGTGCCCCATCCTCCGTAAACTACGTCTGGGTCGGGCTGTACGCTGTATCTTTCCTTTTTAAAGAGAAAAGGAAAGGATGCCGCTTCCATCCCTTACGCAGTTGATAGAATGATTTCGGTTAACAACTACTTTTGAGAAGAAAATTGTTCTGAAAATTAAATCGAATTGTGTTATTTGTAATTAATTTATTATAATTTTGAATGTAACGTATTTGTCCAAAATTATTAATCATTAAAATTTAATTATGAAAAATATTATTTTAATTTTATTTATTATGACAGCTTTAAGTTGTAAATCGCAAAAAATTGAAGTTAAAGAAGTAAACAATTTTGAATTAAATAATTTAATTGGAAATCTAAGTGCTTTCAAAACATACACTTTAACTAATAATTTAGTCAATATTGTTATTGTTAAAAACCTATCAGGGAGCGCAAAAAACGAAGAATCAGATGAAGTTTCAAATAATCTGTACGTGTCAAAATGTGAATTTGGAGAACTCCCAATTTGCAAATTATACATATCTGAGGATTTTATCAATTTAAATATTGAAAAGGTATATGAAGATAAATCAAACATCAAAATTGATATTACATATGGAAATTACAATAGACGTAAATTAAATACAATTCTAATCTCAAAAAATTAATAGATGCAATACTTTTTAAGTTTTTGGTTAAAGAGAGGTTTTCCGAAAAGTAATTTTCGGGCATTCTTTTTTTTATATTCTTAATTATTTGTGTTTTTAAGTACTAAAAGCAACGATTATGAAGCCTTTTTCAAGTCCAATTCGGTTCATCAATAAGTACTTTTCCCATTATATTTACATGATTAAATTTCAAAAGATCATTCCTTGTGCTGGTACGAGCGATTCTTTACCATTTATTTCGAGCTTTTAACACGTCCTCGGAAATAATAATGAAAATTATGTACGAGAAGAAAATATAAGTTTGGATAAAAATCTAACACTTATTTTAACGGTTTTGCTACCAATAATCAAATATTTGGGATTGGTATCATTTAGTTTTTTTTAGGACCAAATATAAACATCGAATTTTAGCTAAAAAACAGTATGTGAACGGATAAATCGCCCATGAATTAAATGGGAATTATTTGACTTATTTATTCAAAAACAGAAAAATGAAAGCTAAAGATTCTTTTATCAATGGACTGATGGAAGGCGAATGGATCTTTTATCGTGAATCCGGACAGCTTTGGTAAATTGGAAATTTCAAAAACAGCTATTATAATTTATTTTACAATAAATAAATCTTATTATTGTAATTCTTTATTTTTAACTACGATCATTTATTCTTTTAGAATTATTTAGGAAAAACAGTAAATTTATTGAGCGTCGAAAAAATACAAATTAGTAAAATTCGATTTTTACATTTTTATAAAATAGTTTGTATAATCAACTTAATTTTTTTATCTGTTTTGCCGTTTCCAGTCATATTTATAAGGAGAATTACTTACTACTAATTAGATTAATGATTGATTTAACCATTTTTAATTTTTGGAACAACACTGAATTGAGAGCAATTCTATAGAGAAGATAAAAAAGTAATTGTTAAGAAAGACAAAAAATTAATATAAAATTGGCAGTAACAAACTTGGGAGGTTTTATTTTTGTAATGTAGTATTATGGCGAATAAAATAGGTCAACTTTTTGATTTTCCACAGTACAGCAATTTATTATTAATTAAATTTTTTACTATTATGACAGAAGATTACAAAATCATTGATAAAGAAGATATTGCGCTTCTTAAGTTTCCAAAAACAGATGTTTTAAGCGACGTTGACGAAATAAAAACAAGAACTGGTGAAATCAACAGAGCTTTATCACTGGGCAATTTAGAGCATTCAAAAATTAAAATTTTCTTTGAAGACGTTGAATCCAAGAAAGTTGTAGACACCACGGTTTGGGGTGTCACTGACAAAAATGTTATCTTGAAACAAGGTGTGATGATTCCAATTAACAGAATATTTAAGTTGTTTTAGGACTTATTAATTTAAATGACTCGAACTTTTTTTTGTTTTGGTACTGAATAAATTTTTTTGTGCCCATGTTGATTAGTCGGAAATTATAAGGTTACATAATTACAAAAAGACTGGTTTTAGTGGGCACAAAATTCTAATTTGAGTTTTACTACTT
The DNA here is from genome assembly GCF_049896865.1 of Flavobacterium sp. DSP2-3-1. Taxonomy (NCBI): domain Bacteria; kingdom Pseudomonadati; phylum Bacteroidota; class Flavobacteriia; order Flavobacteriales; family Flavobacteriaceae; genus Flavobacterium; species Flavobacterium sp. DSP2-3-1. The sequence goes on from NZ_JAFCVD010000005.1 coordinate 73,855, forward strand.
ATTACTCGAATAAAATTATAATAGTCAATAATGAATACTACAATTCTCAAAACGCGACGATTAATTATACGACCAATCGCACTGTTGGATCTGGATTATATTCATGAATTGCATTCTTTGAAAGAAACAGATGAATTCAATACTTTAGGAATTCCATCAGAACTCGAAGAAACAAAATTACTTTTAGAAAAGTGGGTTTTTGAAAACAACAAAGAATTTGCGACCCATTTTACTTTTGCAGTCGAATTGAATACCGGAAACCAAACTATAGGATTAACAGGAATCAATTTGGGGAAGGTAAAATATAAAAATGCGGAAGTTTGGTTTAAATTCCACAAGAATCATTGGAACAAAGGATACGCTACAGAATCTTTAAAAGAAATTCTCCGTTTTGGTTTTGAAGAACTTCATCTGCATCGGATTGAGGCGGGTTGCGCGGTTGGGAATATTGGTTCTATCCATGTTTTGGAAAAAACTGGAATGATTAGAGAAGCACACACCCGAAAATTATTGCCGTTATCATCTGGCTGGTCCGATAATTACGGCTACGCTATTTTAGCAAACGATTGATATCAATAGAAAAACAAAATTGATTTTTTAAATCCTAAAATCAATTTTTTTGGGATGATTTCGGGTGAAATTTAGAGTTTAAAAACCCATGAGTTTTATTTAACTCCTTGTGCGCAATTATATGAAATTGCAAATTCCGCAAAAAACATTAAAATAAACGCATAAATTCAAAGGGAAAAAAGATTAAGATAGCTTAATTCTAGGATTCGTAAAGCTGCGATGCGCTATAATATTGTAAAACGTCTTAGAATGAATTTTTAAAACTATGATTTTATGCCCTTAAAAAATTTGAATTATACCCAATTAGTTATAATTAGATTAAAAGTTAGTTCATGAAAAAAAAATGCTTAATATTGAAAAGAGAACAATAACCCTAAATTTATATTTTATTAAACCAAATGAATTCAACCATGAACGCTAAAAATTTCAAGAACTCTTTTTTAATAATTGCCATTTTTTCCGCTACAGCAACTATTGCGCAACACAAATATGTAAATACTCCGCCAGAGGTTTCCCCAATGTTGATGCAACCCGAAATGACGGAAATTTGGGAACCGTTAGTAAAAGTTATTACGCCTGCTAAAATCCTTGGCAATGCACCTTCGGATGCGATAATCTTATTTGATGGTAAAAATCTTGACCAATGGGTAAACCAAAAAGATGTAAGTAAACCTGCCGGTTGGAAAATTGTTGATAAGGATTACATGGAAGTTGTTCCAGGCTCAGGAGCCATTCAAACCAAAATGACCTTTGGCGATTGTCAGTTGCATCTGGAATGGAGTGCACCGGATGTCGTTTTAGATGGCGGACAGGCAAGAGGAAACAGTGGTGTGTTTTTCCAAAACAGATACGAATTGCAAATTTTAGATTCCTACAATAATAGAACATACAGCAATGGTCAAGCGGGAAGTATCTATAAAGATCATCCACCATTAGTAAACGCCGTAAAAACGCCGTTAGAATGGAATGCTTACGATGTAGTTTATACTGCGCCACGATTTAAAGCTGATGGCAAAATTGATGTTCCAGCTAAAATTACCGTATTTTTGAATGGTGTTTTAGTGCAAAATAACACAACTATAAACGGATTGACACTTTACATCGGTTTGCACAATTATCCGTCGTCTCATGGCGATGATGTAATTTCGCTTCAGGATCATGATTCAAAAAATCAATTTAGAAATATTTGGATCAGAAAACTTTAAAAATAAAATAGATTAACGGAGCGCCATAAACGCTTCGTTTTTTTTGATTCAAAATCAGCAGTGAGACGTTTCTGTTTTGAAATCTAATTTACTTATATTTGTTGACCTTAAAAACAAACGTGAAGTGAGTCAAATCAATAAACTAAAAATATTCAATGATCCCATTTATGGGTTTATTACAATTCCAAATGCGTTAATTTACGATTTAGTTCAGCATCCTTATTTTCAACGTTTGCGCCGAATTTCCCAAATGGGATTGTCGTACTTAGTTTATCCTGGAGCAAATCATACTCGTTTTCATCACGCTTTAGGCTGCATGCATTTGATGCAAAAAGCTGTCGATGTGTTGCGTTTTAAAGGAGTTTTTATCTCTCTGGAAGAAGAAAATGCACTGTATATTGCTATTTTATTGCATGATATTGGGCATGGTCCTTTTTCGCATGCGATGGAAAAAAGCATTGTAGAAGATGTTCATCACGAAGAAATATCGTTGTTATTCATGAACCAATTAAATGTTGAATTTAACGGTCAGTTGAGTTTGGCAATTCAGGTTTTTAAAGGAGAATACAACAGAAAGTTTATGTTGCAATTGATTTCCAGTCAATTGGATATGGATCGAATGGATTATTTGAAACGCGACAGTTTTTACTCGGGAGTGGCAGAAGGAAATGTCAATTCGGAACGATTGATTCAAATGATGAACGTGGTGGACGATTATTTAGTAATTGAAGAAAAAGGAATTTATTCCGTCGAAAAGTTTTTAATGTCCAGACGCTTGATGTATTGGCAGGCGTATTTGCACAAAACGAGTTTAGTGGCAGAGTTAATTTTGATGAAAATCTTAAAACGCGCCAAAGAATTAACTCTAAAAGGAGTGCAATTGCCGTGCAGCGAGCCGCTATTGTTTTTCATGCAAAACAAAGTCACTATTGATACTTTTGATGCTGAAACCTTGGATTTATTTGCTCAACTGGATGATTTTGATATTATTGGAGCTTTAAAAGCTTGGCAAAAACAAGATGATTTTATTTTGTCGTCGTTAAGTAAAATGATTGTCAACAGAGATTTATTAAAAATAAAATTAACTAGTGAAAAAGTAGGGATTGAAGAATTACAGCCGCTAAAAGAAAGATTCGCAGTAGAAAATAATATTTCATTACTAGAAACTAATTATTTTATTTTTAAAGGTAAAATAAAAAATCAAGCGTACAGCAAAGAAGCGGAACCGATACGAATTTTGAAAAAAGATAGCACAATAGAGGACGTTATAGAATCTTCTGACCAGCTGAATTTAAAATCGTTATCTAAATTAGTGACGAAGTATTATATCTGTTTCCCAAAACAACTGCTATAAAAACGTCGTTTAAAATCTATTTTTTTATATTTTTGCCACAATGAAACGAGCCAAATCATTTTTTTTAATTCAAAAAGAACTTTACAAAGCGAGTTCCATCTTACTTTTTTTAAAAATATGATCCGATAAGATGAAATTTACAGCAGAACAAATAGCGGGAATTTTAGAAGGAGTAGTTGTAGGAAATCCCATGGCTGAAGTTTTTAGATTGTCAAAAATCGAAGATGGCTCTGAGGGATCGCTTACTTTTTTATCAAATCCTAAATATCTTAATTTTATCTATTCCACAAAAGCTTCCGTTACAATTGTTAATGAGACTTTTGAGCCAGAATTGCCCTTAACCACAACATTAATAAAAGTACATGATGCGTATGCCGCATTTTCAAAATTATTAGAGTTTTATAATCAGGTAAAATTGAATAAAACCGGAATAGAACAGCCTTCTTTTCTTTCACAAAGTGTAAAATACGGAGATAATTTATATCTTGGTAGTTTTAGTTATGTTGGTCAGAATGTAGTTTTGGGCGAAAATGTAAAAATATATCCTAATTGTTTTGTTGGGGATAATGTGTCAATTGGGGATAATGTAATATTATTCGCTGGCGCAAAAATATATTCGGAAACCGTGATTGGTAGCAATTGTACCATTCATTCTGGTGCTATTATTGGCGCTGATGGTTTTGGTTTTGCACCAAATCCAGACGGAACGTACACTAAAATTCCGCAAATAGGAAATGTAATTATTGAAGATAATGTTGATATAGGTTCTTGTACCACAATTGACAGAGCTACCATGGGATCTACCATCATCAGAAAAGGAGTCAAGCTTGACAATCAAATTCAGATAGCCCATAATGTTGAAATAGGGGAAAATACAGTGATAGCCGCGCAAACAGGAGTTGCAGGTTCTACAAAAATTGGGAAAAACGGCATGATTGGCGGACAAGTTGGAATTTCAGGCCATTTAACCATTGGTAACAATGTGCGAATCCAAGCGCAGTCCGGTGTGGGAAGGAATATAAAAGATGATGAAATCTTGCAAGGAAGCCCTACATTTGGTTACAATGATTTTAGTAAGTCGTATGTTCATTTCAAGAATTTACCGAAAATTGTTGCAGAAATAGAAGAATTAAAAAAACAAATATTAAACCAAAAAAATGGAAACAATGGTTAAACAGAAGACCATCAAAACAGAAATTTCGTTAACTGGAGTTGGATTACACACAGGAAAAGAAGTAAAAATGACTTTTAAACCTGCTCCAGTGAATAATGGTTTTACCTTTGTCAGAGTAGATCTTGAAGGACAACCTATTATTGAGGCAGATGCAAATTATGTTGTAAATACGCAAAGAGGAACTAATTTGGAGAAACTTGGCGTTAAAATTCAAACTCCTGAGCATGTTTTAGCAGCGCTGGTTGGTTGTGATTTAGACAATGTGATCATCGAATTGAATGCTTCTGAACTTCCTATCATGGATGGTTCTTCAAAGTATTTTGTTGAAGCACTTGAAAAAGCAGGTTTTGAAGAGCAAAATGCGAAAAGAAACGTATACGTTGTTAAGGAAGTGATTTCTTTTACCGATGAAGCATCAGGAAGTGAAATCTTAGTTATGCCAAGTGATCATTATTGTGTAACAGCAATGGTTGATTTTGGGACTAAAATTCTAGGAACTCAGAATGCAAATATGAAAAGTATTGCTGATTTCAAAACTGAAATATCAAAGTCCAGAACATTTAGCTTTTTACACGAATTAGAATCTCTTTTGGAAAATGGTTTGATAAAAGGTGGTGACTTGAATAATGCGATTGTTTATGTTGATAAGGAAATTTCAGCCGCAACGATGGAAAATTTGAAAGTTGCTTTTGGAAAAGACGAAATTACGGTTAAACCAAATGGAATCTTAGACAATCTAACATTACATTATCCTAATGAAGCTGCAAGGCACAAACTGCTTGATGTTGTTGGTGATTTGGCTTTAATTGGAACAAGAATTCAAGGAAAAGTAATCGCTAATAAACCAGGGCATTTTGTAAATACACAGTTTGCCAAAAAAATGGCGAAAATCATAAAAATTGAACAAAGAAATTACGTTCCTGTTTATGATTTACACCAGGAGCCATTAATGGACATTCATAAAATTATGGCGGTACTTCCTCATAGACCTCCGTTTTTATTGATTGACAGAATCATTGAAATGTCTGAAACGCATGTTGTGGGAATGAAAAATGTTACGATGAATGAAAATTTCTTCGTGGGTCATTTTCCTGAAGCTCCAGTGATGCCAGGTGTTTTAATTGTGGAAGCCATGGCACAGACCGGTGGAATTCTGGTTTTAAGCACTGTTCCAGATCCTGAAAATTATTTGACGTATTTTATGAAAATTGATAATGTCAAATTCAAACATAAAGTGCTGCCAGGAGACACTTTAATTTTTAAATGTGATTTAATAACGCCGATCAGAAGAGGAATTTGCCACATGCAAGCAAATGCTTACGCAAATGGAAAACTAGTTGCTGAAGCGGAATTAATGGCGCAAATTGCAAAAAAACAATAGATTTAGATTGAAAACGTTACAATTGAATCGCAACAAAAATCGATTGGAGTTTTTATTCTGATAAATATAAAAATAAATAATAGCTGATGAATCAACCACTAGCCTATGTTCATCCAGGCGCCAAAATAGCCAAAAATGTTGTCATCGAGCCATTTACAACCATCCACAATAATGTAATAATTGGAGATGGGACTTGGATTGGTTCGAATGTTACGATAATGGAAGGCGCAAGAATTGGAAAAAATTGTAATATATTCCCTGGTGCGGTAATTTCAGCAGTTCCTCAGGATTTAAAATTTGGAGGAGAAGATTCTTTAGCAATAATTGGTGACAACTGTACGATTAGAGAATGCGTAACTATAAACAGAGGTACAATCGCTTCTGGACAAACAACTTTAGGTAACAATTGTTTAGTAATGGCAACAGCGCATATTGCGCATGATTGTCACATAGGTGATAATGCTATTATTGTAAATGGAGTTGCTTTGGCAGGTCATGTTACAGTTGGTAAATATGCGGTTATTGGAGGATTGGCAGCAATTCATCAATTTATTCACATTGGAGATCACGCAATGATTTCAGGTGGTTCTTTGGTAAGAAAAGATGTTCCGCCTTTCACAAAAGCAGCAAAAGAACCGTTATCATATGTTGGAATTAATTCAGTTGGATTAAGAAGACGTGGTTTTACCACTGAAAAAATTAGAGAAATTCAGGATATTTACAGAATTCTGTACCAAAAAAATTACAATACTACTCAAGCCTTGGGTATTATCGAAGCTGAAATGGAAGCAACACCCGAAAGAGATGAAATCATTGATTTTATTCGAAATTCGTCAAGAGGAGTAATGAAAGGATATTCTGGGAATTATTAATCCCCTCCCCAGACCTCCCCGAAAGGGAGGGAGTGTAAACGTGCCTATATTATAAAAAAATTTAATGTAGTACAAAATGTAAAATATAATAAAAATAAATAAGTAACTAATTTCCATTCTGAGCTCCCTCCCCTTCGGGGAGGGTCGGGGTGGGGAAAATAAATAAAAAATATAATGGCATCTACATCAGATATTAAAAACGGATTGTGTATCAAATACAACAACGATATTTACAAAATTATTGAATTTCTTCACGTAAAACCAGGAAAAGGGCCTGCTTTTGTCAGAACAAAATTGAGAAGTTTAACAAACGGAAAAGTATTAGATAACACCTTTTCGGCAGGTCATAAAATCGAAGAAGTTAGAGTTGAAAACCATAAATTTCAGTTTCTATATCCGGAGGGTGATGATTTTCATTTTATGAATACTGAAACTTTCGAACAGATTACTTTAAACAAAAATATTCTGGATTCTCCTGATTTATTAAAAGAAGGAGAAAATGTAATGGTAAGTATTAACACAGAAACTGATTTACCGCTTTCAGTAGATATGCCGGCATCAGTTATTCTTGAAGTGACTTATGCTGAACCAGGAATTAAAGGAAATACTGCGACGAATGCAACAAAATCAGCAACAGTTGAAACTGGTGCCACTGTAAATGTTCCTTTGTTTATTAATGAAGGGGACAAAATCAAAATAGATACGACTTCCGGAAATTACATGGAAAGAGTTAAGGAATAGTTTTTATTGGTTTTCAGCCTCAATGACATTTCGTGTAGGTAAAGATTGAAAACAGAGACTGGAAACTAAGAATAAAAACTAAAAGAAAATGAAATTCCAAAAAGTTTACACTTTAGAAGAAATTGCAAGCATCATCGATTGTGAATATGTTGGTGATGCTAGTTTTCCTGTTGCAGGAATGAATGAAATTCATGTTGTTGAATCCGGAGATATTGTCTTTGTGGATCATCCTAAATATTATGATAAAGCATTACAATCTGCAGCAACGATTGTTTTGATTAATAAAAATGTAGTTTGTCCAAAGGGAAAAGCATTGTTGATTTCTGAAGATCCTTTTAGGGATTTTAACAAATTGACAAACTATTTCAAGCCATTTCAATATTCAAATGTTTCAATATCTGCCACAGCTTCCATAGGAGAAGGAACTGTAATCCAGCCAAATACGTTTATTGGAAACCATGTAGTTGTAGGAAAGAATTGTTTGATTCACTCTAATGTTTCCATTTATGATTATACTGTAATTGGCGATAATGTGATGATTCATGCAGGAACTATTTTGGGTGCCGATGCTTTTTATTACAAGAAGCGACCTGAAGGATACGATCAATTACTTTCAGGCGGAAGAGTGGTTATCAAAGATAATGTTGGAATTGGAGCTCTTTGTACCATTGACAAAGGTGTTACTGGCGATACCACCATTGGCGAAGGCACAAAAATTGACAACCAGGTGCACGTTGGTCATGATACCGTTATTGGAAAAAAATGTTTAATCGCATCACAAACCGGAATCGCGGGTTGTGTTATTATTGAAGATGAAGTTACTATTTGGGGACAAGTAGGAACCACGAGTGGGATAACAATAGGAGCAAAGGCGGTTATTCTTGGTCAAACGGGCGTAACAAAATCAGTAGAAGGTGGTAAATCGTATTTCGGTACTCCAATTGAAGAATCAAGAGAAAAATTGAAACAACTGGCTAATATCAAGAAGATTCCAGAAATTCTAAATAAACTAAAATAATATGTCTGCAAAAGAAATCGTTCAGAAATTTTATAAATCAGATGCCTTAATTGACAGCGAGGTTATTAAAGATTTTTTGCATCCGGAAGTAATTGTGGAATGGAACAGCAGTAAAGGATTTGTGGAACTCAACTACGATTCGTTAGTAAATTTATCTGTTGAGTTGAGCAAAGCGTACGTTCGTTCTAAAGTTCGTATCAGTCATATTTTAGCTGAGAATGATTTAATTTCAGTTCGCTATTCTCATTTTGTGAAAACGATTGAGAATCCAAGAGAAGAGATGCTGCTGGCACATTTTTTTGTTATTTGGCAAATAAAAGACAATAAATTATTTCGAGGGTACCAAATGAGTCAATTATCATAATTTAGTGTCAAAAAACTGAACGCTGAATACTGATTACTGATTACTATTTTATACTTTTGCATAACCATTTTAAAAACTACATAAAAAATATATCATGAGTGTTTTAGTCAATAAAGATTCCAAAATAATTGTTCAAGGATTTACAGGAAGCGAAGGAACTTTCCATGCTTCTCAAATGATTGAGTACGGTACTAACGTTGTTGGTGGTGTAACTCCAGGAAAAGGGGGAACAACTCACTTAGACAGACCAGTTTTCAATACTGTTAAAGATGCTGTAGAACAAGCAGGTGCTGATACAACAATTATTTTTGTACCGCCGGCTTTTGCTGCTGACGCAATTATGGAAGCTGCAGACGCTGGAATAAAAGTAATTATTGCAATTACTGAAGGAATTCCTGTTGCTGACATGATAAAAGCAAATAGTTATGTTAAAGAAAGAAACGCTCGATTAATAGGACCTAACTGCCCAGGAATAATCACTCCAGGTGAAGCTAAAGTTGGTATCATGCCAGGTTTTGTTTTCAAAAAAGGAACTGTCGGTATTGTTTCTAAATCGGGAACATTAACGTATGAAGCAGCTGACCAAGTAGTAAAACAAGGACTAGGAATCACTACTGCAATTGGTATTGGTGGAGACCCAATTATTGGAACCACTACAAAAGAAGCAGTTGAATTATTGATGAACGACCCAGAAACAGAATGTATCGTAATGATAGGTGAAATTGGTGGACAATTAGAAGCTGATGCTGCTCATTGGATCAAAGCTGATGGTAACCGTAAACCAGTTGTAGGATTCATTGCAGGAGTTACCGCTCCAGCAGGACGTACAATGGGACATGCAGGTGCAATCGTTGGTGGATCTGACGATACTGCAGAAGCTAAAAAACAAATCATGAGAGAATGTGGAATTCACGTAGTAGATTCTCCAGCTGAAATTGGTAAAAAAGTAAAAGAAGTTTTAGGTTAATCTGAACTCCGATTAAATATTTTTAAAAGCCTCACATTTGTGGGGCTTTTTTATTATAAATTGAATTAAAGAAATATCTTTGCACTTTATTAAATGGATTTGTTTTTTTCAGATTCAATACTAATAAAAGTAAATACAAACGAATGGTTTCTAATGGGCCTCACGATTTTGTGGGGTATTTTTTTGCCGAAGCCAGTTCAAATAAAAATAAAATAACATGTACAAAGAATTAAAAAAATTTAAAGTTACCAATCAGTTTTCATTTACTACAGAAGATAGTTTAGCAGAAGTTTGTAATGCTTCAGAAGGATCTGGAGTATTTTTAGTGTATTCCGTTGGAGATGAAAAAGAATTAATTATGGTTGGTTCTACTGGAACTATTCAAAATAACGGAACTTTGAAAATTAAAAATGGTGGCTTGAAAGATAAAATTGTAGAAGGACACCAATTTGCAAAAACTGGAAGAAAATATTCTTGGCCAGCACAAATGAAAATAGAAGATATCAGCACGCTTGAAGTGGTTTGGTATGAAACATTCAATGACAATACGAAAGTAATCCCAACATTTGTAGAAGGACAAGTTTTGCAAAATTTCCTTGACGAAAATGGAAGATTACCAAAATGGAATGTAGCTTTCTAGGACATTTCAATCAATATATTTATAAATGAGCTTTACTCCGGTAAGGCTTTTTTTGTAGGAAAACAATTTATTACTAATTGATTTCTATATATTTGATTACTTTAATTTATGAAATGAAAAAACTTTACTTTTTACTTATTGGATTTTGTTTATTTGGAACTGTTAATGCTCAGGTTATAAATATACCGGACGGCAATTTTAAGAATAAATTACTAGAATCAAGTGCAGACAATTACATTGCAACTAATAGTGATGGTAAAGGAATTAAAATTGATAGTAATAATGATAATGAAATACAAAGAGACGAAGCTTTAGTAGTACAAGGATTGAGACTTGATGGTGCTGGCATTTCTGATTTTGATGGTTTAGAATATTTTATAAATATTAAAATTTTAGAATTCAACTTTAATAAAATCACTAGCTTCGATGCAAGTAAATATATTTTTATTAAGGAACTGAATTGTTTTGGAAACGAATTAATTGATTTGAATTTGACAGGCCTGAAAGATCTTGAAACTTTGAGATGCTCGTCAAATAAAATAGAAATATTAGATCTATCTGGATTAACTAATTTAAAATTTTTAGATTGTAATAATAATAGTGTTACTCATTTGGAATTTACAGACAATTCTAATATTGGATATATAAATTGTTCTGTAAATCCGATTAAATCTTTAGATGTATCAGGACATACCAAATTAATTTCTTTGTTATGTATTATGAATAATTTAAGTGCAATTAACTTATCAAACTGTACCTACTTGTCTCAGTTAGATTGTTCTGATAATAAACTTACAACACTTGATCTTTCAAGTTGTTATAATTTATCTCAACTTAACTGCAGCTTTAATCTCCTTGAATCTTTATATATTAAAAATAATTTTACATCAAACTACAATTATTATATTAGTTTCAATCCAACATTAAAATATATATGTGCAGATGATAGTGAAGTACTCGATTTTCAATATAGGGCTAATAATTTAGGTTATAACTGCACTGTGAACTCCTATTGTTCTTTTAGACCGGGCGGAGTTTCTTATACAATTAAAGGAAAATCTAAAGTAGATGCAGATAATAACGGTTGTACTATAAATGCTGCTGTTTATAATAATTTGAAGTTTAAAATAACTGAGGGGACTAATACAGGAAACTTTATTTCAGATTCATCTGGAAATTATTCAATGCCTATTCAAGCAGGAACTCATACAATAACTCCAATTATTGAAAATTCTAATTATTTCAACATTTCTCCAAATTCCATAAATGTTACTTTTCCAGCACAAACGAGCCCTTATAATCAAGATTTTTGTGTTACTCCTAATGGCGTTCATAACGATTTAGAAGTGACAATTTTACCGCTTATTCCTGCAAGACCAGGATTTGATGCAACTTATAAAATCATATATAAAAATAAAGGAACAACAATACAATCTGCTATGGTGGTTTTAACCTTTAATGATGAAGTTTTAGATTACGTTTCTGCAACACCAAATTTTGATAATCAAATAACCAACAAATTAACTTGGAATTATTCTGACTTACGATCTTTTGAAACCAGGGAAATCAATGTTACATTGAATGTAAATTCTCCTATGGAAACTCCTGCGGTGAATAATGGAGATCGATTGAGTTTTAATGCGTTGATTACTCCTATAACCTCTGATGAAAGACCAGTAGATAATTCATTTGCTTTGCGCCAAAGCGTGGTGGGTTCTTTTGATCCTAATGACAAAACCTGTTTAGAAGGAGATGTTCTCACTCCAGAGTTGATAGGGGATTATGTGCATTATTTAATCCGATTTGAAAATACAGGGAATTATGCTGCTCAAAATATTGTCGTGAAAGATTTAATTGATTTAAGCAAATTTGATATTTCAACTTTAGTACAGACAAAAGCCAGTCACGAATTTATGACTAAAATATCCCATGGAAATAAAGTAGAATTCATTTTCGAAAACATCAATTTACCTTTTGACGACGCTACAAATGATGGGTATATAGCTTTCAAGATTAAAACATTGCCAACGCTGGTAACTGGAGATTCATTTACTAATGAAGCTAATATTTATTTTGATTATAATTTCCCGATTATTACAAATAAAGCGACATCTACTTTTAAAACGCTTGGAACTCAAGATTTTGAGTTTTCAGATTATTTTAGTGTATATCCAAATCCAGTTCACGATATTTTAAATATTGGAACAAAAAATACTATTGAGCTTAAGACCATGACGATTTATGATCTTTTAGGACAGTTAGTTATTGCAGTTCCAAATGCTCAGAGTATTTCAAAAATAGATGTTTCAAAATTAACCATTGGAATTTATTTCTTAAAAATGAATACCGATAAGGGAACTTCCAGCTTTAAATTTATTAAAAAATAAAAATTCAATTTATGAAGCAAATCTACTTTTCGGTTTTCTTATTATTTATATGTGCTTCCCTTCAGGCGCAAATTGTTACTATTCCAGATGTTAATTTTAAAAATAAATTACTTTCATCAAATAGCACAAATTCGGTTGCATACGATAGTAGTTTTAATTTTATTAAAATAGATGCTAATAATAATGGCGAAATTGAGGTCGAAGAAGCGTTAAAAGTAAGTAGGCTGCAAATTGCTAATTCAAATATTTTTGATTTTTCAGGAATTGAGAAATTTGCTAATTTGAAGTATTTATACTGTTCAAATAATAAGGCAACAACTTTAAATATTTCAGGTTTAAAAAATTTATATTTATTGGATTGTGAAAACAATATGTTGTCACAGTTAATTACTTCAAATTGTTCCAATCTATTTGATCTTAAGTTAGGAAGTAATCCACTAACATCATTAAATTTATCAGGTTGTAGTTCAATAGTAACATTAAACTATTTTGGTTCAAAATTAGAAGATTTAAATGTTACAGATTGTGTGAGCTTATTTACGTTAAATATTGGAAATAATTTATTAAAGACACTTGATTTGAGGACATTATCTTCTCTTACAAATCTGAATGTAAATAATAATAAATTAGAAAATATTCTTTTTAATGAAACCGATAGTGTCCTTACTTATATAAGTTGCTCGGGAAATTTACTTACAGATATTAGAATTTCAAATATGCAATATTTGACTGAAATAGATTGCTCCTTTAATAAAATCATTGCAATAACTTTGAAGAATTTGTCGAAATTTACTACTATAAATTGCGTAAATAATCAATTAGTAACTTTAAATGTTGAGAATACTAAAATTTTGGAGAATATATATTGTAGTAATAATCTACTTGAAATTATCGATTTGACTTCATTCTCAATGTTAAGACGATTATATTGTGACAGTAATCAATTAAAAACGATTAATGCTAATAATTTAAGTCATTTAGAAGTTTTTCATTGCAGTAATAATATCATTGGTTCATTATTTTTAAAAAATGGAAGTTATCAATATGATACTGATTTTAGCAACAACCTAAATTTGGAATACATATGTACAGATGAAGGATTGGAAGCTTCTACTTTTCAAAGATTAATTGATTCCTATGGTTATAAAAATTGTGAAATTAATTCGTATTGTAATTTTAATCCTGGAGGAATTTTCTTTGAGATGCAAGGAAAAATTATTTTAGACAGCAATAAGGACGGATGTAATGCTTCGGATTTTGGGTATTCAAATTTAAAGTTTTCCGTTTCAGATGGAAATGAGGTAGGTAATGTTATTACAAATGCATTAGGTAAATATTACATTCCTGTGCAAAAGGGAAATTACACGATTACTCCAATCCTTCAAAACTCAAATTATTTTACAATTTCACCAACTTCTATGTCTATTGCTTTTCCAGCGCAAACCAGTCCTTTTAATCAAGATTTTTGTGTTACTCCAAACGGTATTCATTACGATTTACAAGTGACGATTTTGCCGCTTATTCCAGCAAGACCAGGATTTGATGCAACTTATAAAATCATATATAAAAATAAAGGAACAACGATGCAATCTGGTTCGGTTGTTTTAACTTTTAATGACGAAGTTTTAGATTACGTTTCTTCAATACCAATTTTTGATAATCAAATTACCAACAAACTAACTTGGAATTATTCGGAATTACGATCTTTTGAAACTAGAGAAATCAATATCACGTTAAATGTAAATTCTCCTATGGAAACTCCCGCAGTGAATAATGGAGATCGTTTGAGTTTTAATGCTTTGATTACTCCTGTAACTACGGATGAAAGGCCAGTAGACAATTCATTTGCTTTACGCCAAAGCGTGGTGGGTTCTTTTGATCCTAATGACAAAACCTGTTTAGAAGGAGATGTTCTCACTCCAGAGTTGATAGGGGAATATGTGCATTATTTAATCCGTTTTGAAAACACAGGAAATTATGCCGCTCAAAATATTGTAGTAAAAGATTTAATTGATTTATCCAAGTTTGATATTTCAACTTTAGTACCAACAAAAGCCAGTGACGAATTTGTGACTAAAATATCTGAGGGAAATAAAGTGGAATTCATATTCGAAAACATCAATTTGCCTTTTGACGACGCTACAAATGATGGTTATATAGCTTTCAAAATTAAAACATTACCAACGCTGGTAACTGGGGATTCATTTACTAATGAGGCTAATATATATTTTGATTACAATTTCCCAATCCTGACTAATAAGGCAACATCTACTTTTAAAACGCTAGGCACTCAAGATTTTGAATTTTCAGATTATTTTAGTGTGTATCCAAATCCACTAATTGATGTTTTAAATATTGGAACTAAAAATACTATTCAGCTAAAGACCATGGCGATTTATGATGTTTTAGGACAATTAGTTATTGCCGTTCCAAATGCTCAGAATATTTCAAAAATAGATATTTCAAAATTGTCAATTGGTAATTATTTCTTGAAAATGAATACTGATAAGGGAACTTCAAGCTTTAAAATTATTAAAAAGTAAAAATTATTCAGATGAAAAAACTATACTTTCTACTATTGTGTTTTTTATTTTTCACTACTGCAAAAGCACAAATTGTTGCTTTGCCTGACGCTACATTTAAAGAGAAATTAGTGTTATCTGGAAAAGGTCAATATTTATATGTTGCTAAAAATTTAAGTGGTGTTTATTTTGAAGTTGACGCAAATAAAGATGGAGAAATTCAAACTATTGAGGCTTTACAAGTCAGTTATTTGAATGTTATTGGTTCGACAATTATTGATTTAACGGGTATTTTGAGTTTTAAAAATCTTGAAATTTTGTGTTGTAATAATAATAAAATTGCAGCATTAGACATTAAAGGTTTAGCGAGTATGAAAGATGTAATATGCAGTAATAACCAGCTAAAATCATTAAATATTGATGGATTGATTAATTTGACACATATTGATTGTTCTTACAATCAACTGAACTCTTTGAATTTAGATAATTTACCAAGTATGACCGAATTAAATTGTGGTAAAAATAATATTACTACACTAAATACAAACGATTTAATTAATCTATAGGGATTAAATTGTTGGGGAAATCAACTAGAGTCTTTGTTTCTGAAAAATGGGAAAGAACAAGGAAGTGTTAACTTTAATGAAAACCCAAATCTTGAATTTATTTGTGCAGATGAATCAGAATTAGGTTGGTTGCAAAAAAATGTCATTGCTATGGGATATGAGTATTGCGTGGTAAACTCCTATTGTTCATTTAATCCCGGCGGTACTTTTTATACTATTAAGGGAAATAGCAAATTTGATGTCTTCGGTGATGGTTGTGATGAGACAGATAAAAATTATCCCAATTTAAACTTTTCCGTTTTTAACGGGGCAACCAAAGGGAATATAATATCTTATAAGTTGGGTTTGTATGCGATTCCAGTACAAGCAGGGAATTATACAATTACTCCAATTTTAGAAAACTCATCCTATTTCAATATTTCACCTGCTTCTTTGAATGTGAATTTTCCATCACAAACGAGTCCTTATACTCACGATTTTTGTATTGCCCCAAACGGTGTTCATAAAGATCTTGAAGTGACTATTTTATCAACTATTCCTGCAAGACCATGCTTTGATGCTAACTATAAAAACATTTATAAAAATAAGGGAACAAGTACACAATCTGGTTCCGTTTCTTTGACCTTTAATGATGCTCTTTTAGATTTTGTTTCGGCTGAGCCAAATGTGAATAGTCAAATCATAGACAAGCTGAGTTGGGATTATAGTAGTCTTTTACCTTTTGAAACTCGTGAAATTACAGTAATCCTAAATGTAAATTCTCCTATGGAAACTCCTGCAGTGAATATTGCAGATCGTTTGAGTTTTAATGCCTTAATCACTCCTGTAACAGGAGATGAAAAGCCGGTAGACAATTCATTTGCTTTGCGCCAAATTGTAGTGGGGTCTTTTGATCCTAATGATAAAACCTGTTTAGAAGGCGATATAATTACTCCAGAATTGATTGGGGAATATGTCCATTATTTGATTCGTTTTGAAAATACGGGAAATTATCCTGCTCAAAACATTGTGGTGAAAGATTTAATTGATTTAAGTAAATTTGATATTTCAACTTTAGTACCAACAAAAGCGAGTCACGATTTTGTAACCAAATTATCCCAAGGAAATAAAGGCGAATTTATATTTGAAAATATCAATTTGCCTTTTGACGACGCTACAAACGATGGGTATATCGCTTTTAAAATTAAAACCTTGCCAACGCTTGTAACGGATGATTCTTTTACCAATGAAGCTAATATTTATTTTGATTATAATTTTCCAATTCTCATTAATAAAGCGACTTCTACTTTTAAAACTTTAGGGATTACGGATTTTGCGTTTTCGGATTATTTTAGCGTGTATCCAAATCCTGCGAATGATATCTTAAATATTAATAATAAAGGATCTATTGAAGTACAATCAATTGCTGTTCTGGATATTTTAGGACAATTAGTTATTGCTGTTCCAAATGCTCAGAATATTTCAAAAGTAGATGTATCAAAATTGTCAACTGGTAATTATTTCTTGAAAATGAATACTGATAAGGGAACATCAAATATGAAGTTTATAAAAAACTAAAAAAGAAATAATTTTCAAATAGCTAAACTGCTTGGTCAATTCGAGCAGTTTTTTTGTGTTTTGAAATCAAAAAGTCATCTCTAGCCCTGATTGAAGCAAGTATCCTTTTGTGGCGTTTTCGTAACAAAAGATACTGTGGAAAGCAGGAGGGAAGTGGATTTAAAGTAAAATGTTGTGCTCCTAAAAAATCAGTTGCTATCTCTTTAACGAGAAATGAGATTTGAATTCTTTATTGATTCCGTCCTCAAGATAGATTACCCTAAACCAATAATCAGTGGCAGGCATGGCTTGACTATTGTAGGTTCCGTCCCAACCGAAATCAATGGAGTTTATTTGTTTTAAAAATTTCCCATAACGGTCAAAAATGGTAATCGAAGGATTGTATTTACTGTTGAAACCAGTGATTTTCCAAGTGTCGTTATGGCCATCTCCGTTTGGTGTAAAGAATTTTGGATAGCCTATTACGATGACTTGGTAACTTAAATCAGTACAGCCTTCAGTATCTACAATTCGTATAGTATGTGTCCCTGGAGTAACTTCAGAGAAAACGTTTGATTCTTGAAAAGGACTTTGGTCCAGCTGATACTCATAGTTTGCAGTTCCTTCAACAACTGAAATAGTCAGGTTTGCATAATCAGTAAAGGCATTCGTTTGTGTTATTTTAAATGTTGTTGTGTTAGACAAGGTTTCAGTAACTATTGCTTCAACGAGTGTTGAACTGCAATTAGTAGATTTATTTGTAGCCAAAACAGAATAGGTTCCTTTTTGGGTAGCTTCAAAAGTGCTTTGTGTAGCATTTAATATTATAATCCCATCTAAAAACCATTCAAAATTATGAGTTGCATTATTTAGTTTGCTGTCTAGAGGGTAAGACTGGATTACGCGATTTGAGTTTTTATCGACACATATTTTACCATCTGTCAAAAGCGGAATTGGTTTTGATTTTACTGAAATCGTCAGTTTTGTTTGATTCGCACATTTTCCTGAGTTTGGGGTAAATGTGTATTCAGTAGTTGTAGTATTGTTTGGAGCAGGCGACCAAGTCCCATTGATGTTGTTAATTGATTGTGATGGAAGTGCGACAAGTGCTTCGCCAGAACAGATAGGAGCGATGGCTGTAAATGTAGGAGTTGTTTTTTGATTTACAACAATCGTTAGTTTGGCCGTATTAGCACATTGTCCTGCATTTGGAGTAAATGTATATTCGGTAGTTGCAGTATTGTTTAAAGCAGGCGACCAAGTTCCACTGATGTTGCTAATTGATTGTGATGGAAGTGCAGCAAGTGCTTCGCCAGAACAGATAGGAGCAACAGCAGTAAATGTTGGCGTTGTTTTTTGGTTTACAACAATCGTTAATTTTGCCGTATTAGCACATTGTCCCGAATTTGGAGTAAATGTATATTCAGTAGTTGCAGTATTGTTTAAAGCAGGCGACCAAGTTCCATTGATGTTGCTAATTGATTGTGATGGAAGTGCAGCAAGTGCTTCGCCAGAACAGATAGGAGTAACAGCAGTAAATGTTGGCGTTGTTTTTTGATTTACAATTATGGTTAATTTGGCTGAGTTAGCACATTGTCCCACATTTGGTGTAAAGGTGTATTCAGTAGTTGCAGTATTGTTTAAAGCAGGCAAC
This sequence comes from Flavobacterium sp. DSP2-3-1, assembly GCF_049896865.1. NCBI lineage: Bacteria > Pseudomonadati > Bacteroidota > Flavobacteriia > Flavobacteriales > Flavobacteriaceae > Flavobacterium > Flavobacterium sp. DSP2-3-1. The sequence continues at coordinate 92,806 of NZ_JAFCVD010000005.1, forward strand.
CAAGTTCCATTGATGTTGTTAATTGATTGTGATGGAAGTGCAGCAAGTGCTTCGCCAGAACAGATAGGAGCAACAGCAGTAAATGTTGGCGTTGTTTTTTGATTTACAATTATGGTTAATTTGGCTGAGTTAGCACATTGTCTCGCATTTGGTGTAAAGGTGTATTCAGTTGTGGCAGTATTGTTTAACGGAGGCGACCAAGTTCCATTGATGCTGTTATTGGACTGTATTGGCAAAGATGCGAGAGTTTCTCCTTCACAAACAGGAGCAACAGCGGTAAATGTTGGAATCGTTCCTGGATTTACAGTAATGGATCCATTTAAAGTTGCATTTGGAGAACATCCTCCTGATGTAGTTATCGTATAATTATAGGTTCCCGAAACGCTTGGGGTACCTTCAATTTTAAATTGATTTCCAACTAAACTTGTCGTTACACCATTAGGCAAACTTCCAGAAGTAATAGATACAGTAGTTGCGCCACCGCCAATTGTATAAATAACATTCGAAATAACTTCGTTCTCACATATTTGCTGCGAACTAGGACCTTGAGTGAGACTTAATGTTGGACTAACTAAGCAACTATCAAGTGCACAGGTTATTGAAGTGGGGCCAAAACATTCTGCTGGTGTTCCAATTGGAGTTACTGTTATTACAACAGTTTCACCCAGAGGAACATTTTGAACAGTATAGGAATAAACTTTGCCAACGAATCCAACGTCAACAGCTGTACTGCTTCCTATTTTATAGGCGACAGAAAACTCCGCTTTTCCTAAAGCCAGCCAATCAAAAGTGATAGAATTAGAAGTTTTTGCTCCACAATAAAGATAGGGAGCTGCAAGGGTACTGAATTGAATATTTATTTCATCATTTACAGGACAAGTCGTCCCAAAAGGAAAGGCTTGAACAGAGTATAAACCTGATTGATTTACCGTAATTTTTGGTCCGTTTTGTCCTAGAATTATGTTCCCATTATAACGCCATTCATGAATTTCAGTAGCACTTAATCCCGAATTTAACTCATAGTCTGAAGTACTACATATTTTCAAGTCTGGGCCTAAGTTAATCCCTGATGAACTAAAACTTGCCCCTTTTATAAATACGGCAGAATCGTAATTATTATCTCCAACATTAGCGATGGCTAATTTGATATGATATGTTTGGCCGCATTGTAAATCTGAATTTGCTGATAAAACTTTTGTAAATCCATCGTATTGAATAGTAGTTCCTCCGTCATTGTTTACATAATACGAGCAGTATTCACAAGGACCTAAATTTGCATTTCCATTATTCAAATTATTAATAGACACGGGTAATGTAGTGCTGGGTATCAAAGCTATATTTTTTGCGCCTCCAGAAAAAGTTCCAGTGATTCCCGGACCACTCAAAAAGAAACCAAAATTATCATTATAAGAATCATTAACAAATTCGGGATATTCCTCAGAAGCAAAGACAAAATTAAAGCTTAATTTATTTCCGGTGGGAACGAAATCGAATTCCAGAATTGCAACGTTTTTAATCAATTGATTATTAGATAAAGTGTACAAATCAGTATCACCTTCTAATGGATCTGAAGTCGGTAAAGTCGCTAGACTTCTATCATTTGGACCCACAGCAATTGCAGCATTTCCAGTACTTAAAATGATTCCTTTGTCAATTCCAATCGCAGTAGAAGCTCCATTAGTAAACAAGCCTAATTGATCGGTAATAGTATTGCCCTTCACTATTGAACCATTAAATTTAATATTCGAAACATTAATTCCTTGTCCTACCACCACGCTCTTTACTAATTGTTGTGGAGTTTGTGAGGTAGTATTGATTACTAATTGCGCATGGACGATACAATTAACAAGTACTAAAAATAAAAGAAGAATTCTTTTCATTCCTTAAATATTGGGCTATTGATATTATTACTGCTAAAATGGAATGCCCCGAAACCTCATTTTACGAAGACAAATATAGGTAACAGAATAATGCTATTTTTCTGATTTTTATAAATTATAATAAAAACCGTCAAATAAAAGGCAATGGAAAGTGTTTGTGAAAAAAAATGCACTTACACTTGCCAATATACTAACGCAGTTCATTTTTATTTAGCTTTTTTTAATGACAATTTTCTTATATTTACGATCACGATACATTCCTATGAAAAACAGCTACTTTATAATTATTTCTCTTTGCATTTGTGCAATTGCCAATGCTCAAACAATTAATTTTCCTGATGCAAATTTTAAGGCAAGATTGCTGGAATCTAATTCGGCTAACAACATTGCCAGGAATTCGCTAAACAACTATTTCAAAATAGATGAAAATAATGATGGAGAAATCCAAAAATCTGAAGCTTTAAAGGTTTTCTCGCTGGATGTCTCTAACTATAGAACTATTACTACTCTTTCTGGAATTGAAAATTTTACAAATTTAAAATTTTTAGACTGTTCCTCTAATGTAATTGAAGATTTAGATGCTAGGCCGCTTACTAATCTGCAAACTTTAATATGTTCTTCGAATAGATTTATATCCTTGAATATTGCAGGATTGAGTAATCTAAACAGATTGGTTGCAGAATCTATATTATTAACGAATATCGATTTATCAGGGCTTCAAAACCTAAAAGAAATTGAATTTAATAATGGCACGTTGACGAGTTTAGATTTAAAAGGGTTAATTAGTTTAGAATCTATTAGTTGTAGATATAATCAATTGAAGTCAATAAGTAATATTTCAGATTGTATAAATTTGAAAAAAATGTACACTGAAAATAATTTAATTGAAAATCTAAATGTGCAAGGTTGCGTAAATTTAGAAAGTTTGATTTGCCGGTATAATAAAATTACAAGTTTGAATATTTCCGGATTACCAAAATTAAGGTATTTGGAGGCTGGAGGTGAATCTTTAACCGCTATTGAATTGAACGGGATAAGTAATATTGAACAATTACATGTAGACTATAGTAATTTAACCACTTTAGACCTCTCTCAATACATAAAATTGAAGTATGTAAGTAGTCTTTTCAATGCTAAACTTACTACAATTTTTGCCAAAAATGGAATGTCTGAAAGTATCGATTTTTACAGATGTCCAGTTTTGAAATATATTTGTGCTGATGAAAGTCAATTTGAAAACATAAAAAATACAATTGATTTATATCAAGATAAGAATGTCAATTATAACTCCTATTGCTCTTTTACACCTGGTGGTATATTTTACACCATTAAAGGTAAAACCACTTTAGATAGCAACAACAATGGTCAGGATAATTCTAATGTAAATTATCCGAATTTAAATTTTTCAATCACAGATGGAACTACCAAGGGAAGTATAATTTCAAATAGTTCTAAAGAATATGCTATTTATGTGGGGGAGGGAACGCAAACTATTACTCCTATATTAGAAAATATAAACTATTTTAAAGTTTCTCCCGCAACGGTCAACATCAGTTTCCCAGCATTAACAAGTCCATTTACTCAAGATTTTTTGATTGCTCCTAATGGAAATCATAATGACTTAGAAGTAAAATTATTACCACTCCTACCTGCTAGGCCAGGATTTGATGCTACTTATACTATTGTATATAAAAACAAGGGTACTACAACACTTTCGGGCACTGTTGTTTTAAACTTTAATGATGCTGTTTTGGATTACGTCTCCGCCGTTCCAGTTATCAATAGACAAGTTATGGATCAACTTACTTGGGACTACAGCAATTTAAAACCCTTTGAAATCAGGGAAATTACCATAACGCTTAATGTTAACTCTCCCATGGAAACGCCTGCAGTAAATATTGGAGACCGTTTGAGTTTTAATGCGCTAATTAATCCAGTTACTACTGATGAGAAAATAGTTGATAATTCTTCGGCTTTACGCCAAAGTGTGGTTGGCTCTTTTGATCCAAATGATAAAACATGTTTAGAGGGAGATATTGTCACTCCAGATTTGATAGGAGAATATGTAAATTATGTAATTCGTTTTGAAAACACAGGTACCTATCCAGCCGAAAATATTGTAGTAAAAGATATAATTGATTTGTCAAAATTTGACATTTCAACTCTGATTCCCATCAAAGCGAGTCACTCCTACAGTTCTAAAATTTCTGAAGGTAACAAAGTTGAATTTATCTTCGAAAAAATTAACCTTCCTTTTGACAATGCCAACAATGATGGATATATCGCTTTTAAAATAAAAACGTTACCAACATTAATGCTTGGTGATTCTTTTGCAAATGAAGCTTCTATTTATTTTGATTATAACTTTCCAATAGTGACCAATAAAGCTACATCAACATTCAAATCATTAGCCGTAGAAGATTTTGATTTTTCTAGTTTTTTTAAAATTTACCCTAATCCAGTAGATACCGAATTACATATTACTGCAAAAAATGAAATTGAGGTTCAATCTATAGCAATCTATGATATTTTGGGACAAATAATACTCGCATTGCCTGATGCTCAAAAGAGTTCCACCATTGATGTTGCGAAATTGACAACCGGTACTTATTTTTTGAAAATCAAAACCGATAAAGGATTCTCCAATTCAAAATTCCTTAAAAAGTAAAAAGCGACAAAATAATAAAGAGCATCTAACCGTATTGTATTCCAATAGAAGACGAGCGAAACGGCTTATTTTCAAAAGAATACATTCAATTGCTAGACCTCCTTAAGTATTACCATTTACTGATTTACTAATTTTTTGGATAAAATTTTTATTTTTTCATAAATAATCAATTACTTTTGCACCCGTTATCACGAATCCTGCAATAGGATAGCAACCTGCAACAACAAGCAAGGTGCTAAAACGATAAGCCAAATCCTTTGGAAAAAATGTTGTTTACATTCCCATTTTTAGCTTTGTTTTTCGTCATAATTTTTAATTGTAAATTATTTTTATGACTTTATTTTCAAAAGACAAAGGAAATGCCTTTGCATTAATTCCTTTATTTATTTTTATTTTTACTTTTTTAGGAGCAGGAATTATTCTAAAAGATTTTTATGCTTTTCCATCGCCAGTGGCTGTTCTGGTGGGTATTATTGCTGCTTTTTTGTTATTCAAATCTTCAACTGACGTTAAAGTTGCTACACTAATTGCAGGATGTGGAGAAAGCAAAATCATGACTATGTGTTTAATTTATTTATTGGCCGGCGCTTTCGCGGTGGTAAGTAAAGCGATGGGCGGGGTTGATGCCGTAGTTAATTTTGGAATAAATACTATCGACGTAGCTTATTTTCCTTTAGGAATTTTCTTGATTGCTTCTTTTTTATCAACTGCTACAGGAACTTCAGTAGGTGCGATTGTAGCTATTGGTCCTATAGCGGTTGCATTAGCTGATAAAAGTGGTGCCTCATTACCTTTGATTTCAGGTGCTTTATTGGGCGGCTCGATGTTAGGTGACAATCTTTCCATGATTTCTGATACTACGATCGCAGCAACGCAGTCATTAGGATGTGATCTAAAAGACAAGTTCAAAATTAACTTGTTTATTGCTTTTCCAGCTGCAGTTTTTACTATTCTGGTTTTCTTTTATCTTGGTTTGAAGTCGGATATTGTGACCGTTGCCATTGCAAAAAATGATTTTTCATGGATAGCAATTGTACCTTACATTTTAGTAATCATATTAGCGGTTGTGGGTGTTAATGTATTTTCAACATTGCTTATTGGTACTTTATTAGCAGGTATAATTGGATATTTTAGTGGTTCATTTACGCTAATGGAGTTTACGCAAAAGATATATGAAGGCTTTACTAGTATGACTGATATTTTCTTATTGTCTATGCTTACCGGAGGTTTAGCTGCCATGGTAGATAAAGCGGGCGGAATAACGTATTTATTAGTTCAGATTAAAAAAAGAATTAAAAGTAAAAAATCAGCTCAAGCGGGAATTGGCGCTATAGTTGGTTTTGCTAATTTAGCGATAGCGAATAATACGGTTTCTATTGTAATTACAGGGCCGATTGCTAAAGAAATTAATGATGAATACAATTTAAATCCTAAAAAAACGGCTGCAATTCTGGATATTTTTTCGTGTATAATTCAAGGGATTTTACCTTATGGTGCTCAAGTATTGCTTATATTGAGCTACGCTAACGGGAAATTAGATTTCTTTGATTTAATTAGTAATGCTTGGTATCATTTATTTTTATTAGTTTTCACATTAGTGGCTATTTACAGTTCGTTTTGGGATAAATGGACAAAACGATTCTTTAAAATTTAAGAATTGAATTTTGACTGTTATTGCTTTTGAATTTTTTTTAAAAAGGGAATTATTATATATTTGACGAGTGTTAGATAGCCCTGATAGCAGTGAAAATCCTTTTATGTGAGCGGGAGCGATCATAAAAGATTGAAACGGATAGCAGGAATAGCTCCAAATAAAATTTAAACTAATTTTTAAATATGAAATTACTAGAAGGAAAAGTTGCCATAATTACAGGTGCGAGTCGCGGAATTGGGAAAGGAATTGCTGAAGTTTTTGCAAAACATGGTGCAAATGTTGCCTTTACTTACAGCTCTTCTGTAGAATCGGCTTTGGTATTGGAAAACGAATTGAACGCTCTTGGAATTAAAGCTAAAGGATATCAATCAAATGCTGCCGATTTTAATGAGGCCCAAATTTTTGTTGATGCTGTTTTAGCTGAATTTGGAACGGTTGATATTCTAATAAACAATGCTGGAATTACTAAAGACAATCTATTGATGCGTATGTCTGAAAGCGATTTTGATCAAGTAATTGATGTCAACTTGAAATCGGTTTTTAATATGACAAAAGCCATTCAACGTACTTTCCTGAAACAACGATCTGGCTCGATAATAAATATGAGTTCAGTTGTAGGTGTAAAAGGAAATGCAGGACAGACTAATTATGCTGCTTCTAAAGCGGGAGTTATCGGTTTTTCTAAATCTGTAGCACTAGAATTAGGATCACGTAACATTCGTTGCAATGTAATTGCTCCAGGTTTTATAGAAACAGAAATGACAGCTAAATTAAACGAAGATATTGTAAAAGGATGGAGAGACGGAATTCCGTTGAAACGTGGCGGAACGACTAAAGATGTTGCCAACGCCTGTCTTTTCTTTGCCTCAGATATGAGTGCTTACGTGACTGGACAAGTTATGAATGTTTGCGGAGGAATGCTTACTTAAAAAAGTTATCAGTTTTCAGTAATCAGTAAGATGAGAACTGAACACTGAACACTGAACACTGAACATTGCTAAAATATGACAACAACTACCTTGCTACTATTACTTCTTTCTATACTATTAGCTGGCAGTTTGTCGTTTTTTCAATACATCTACAAAGCTAAAAACAAATCGAAAATCGGTTGGTTTTTGGCTTTTTTGCGTTTTTCATCCATTTTTGTAATTTTATTGTTGTTGATCAATCCAATAATAACCAGAAATACATTGGAAACTGTAAAAACACCTTTACCGATTGTTGTTGACAATTCAAGTTCTATTTCTTTTTTGAATGCCAATGAAAAAGCATTGGTATTGTATAAAAAAATACAATCAAACTCGGATTTACAACAGAAATTTGACGTGCAATCGTATCAATTTTCAGATGATTTTGAACCAACAGAAATATTTGATTTTAAAGGAATCCAAACGAATATTGATGTTGTAGCTAAAAATCTAAAAAGTATTTATAAAAACGCAATCTATCCAACTGTTTTAATTACGGATGGAAATCAAACTTCGGGGAATGATTATATCTATAGTTTTGATGTTGCGAATAAAGTATTTCCAGTGATTGTAGGTGATACAACGACTTTTTTAGATTTTAAAATCAATCAGCTGAACGTTAATAAATACGCTTTTCAAAAAAATAAATTTCCTGTAGAAGCTTTTTTGCACTATTCAGGAACTAATAGTATAACTGCTGAATTTGTAATATCTCAAGGCAAGTCGGTATTTAGTAAACAATCGATTACCTTTTCTCCCTCCAAAAAAACGGCAAAAGTAAGTGTTCTTTTACCGGCTGATAAAATAGGATTACAGGTTTTTAAAGCTACTATCACATCAAAAGAAAAGGAAAAAAACACGTATAATAACACCAAGAATTTTGCGGTTGAAGTTATTGACCAAAAAACAAATATTGTCATAATTTCAGCCATAAATCATCCTGATTTAGGTGCGCTAAAAAGAGCGATTGAATCCAATGTACAGCGTAAAGTAACAATCGTTAAACCAGATGAAGTCAAAACATTGCAGGATTTTAATGTTTTAATTTTATACCAGCCAACAACTGAATTCAAAACCATTTTTGAGAATAATAAAGGTGCGGGAATCAATACGTTTATTATTACTGGTAACAACACCGATTTCAATTTTCTGAATCAGCAACAGAATAATTTGAGCTTTAAAATGAGTGGACAAAAAGAAGATTATTTGTCAGTTTTTAATGCGCAGTTTAATTTGTTTGCAGCTGACAATATCGGGTTTGAAAATTTACCGCCTTTGCAAAACGCTTTTGGAAACGTAACTACAAAAGGAGCGGTGTCTGTTTTGCTTTCGTCCAAAATTAGAAATATAGATACTAATTCACCTTTATTGGCTTTTACAGAAAATCAAGGCAGGCGAGACGCTTATCTTTTGGGAGAAAATAGTTGGAAATGGCGTTTGCAAACGCATGTCAACAATCAATCTTTTGAAAAATATGATATTTTAATCGATAAGATTATTCAATTTTTAGCTTCGAATAATTCTAAAAAATCACTGGTTGTTGAGCATGAAAGTTTTTATAATTCCGGTGAAACCATTGAAATAACTGCGCAATTTTTCAATAAAAATTATGAGTTTGATGAAAAAGCCCGTTTGACTATTGCGGTAACAAATACCAAAACCAGGCAAACAAAAAATTACGATTTACTAAAAGATAATAATTCCTTTAAAGTCAATCTTGACGGATTGAAAGCCGGTTCTTATGCGTTTACAGTAAAAGAATTGAATTCTAAAACGACCTATTCCAGTAGTTTTGAAATTCTTGATTTTGATATTGAAAATCAATTTGTCAATCCCGATGTCGAAAAATTAACACAATTAGCGACGCAAACACAAGGAAAAGTATTTTTTCCCGATCAAGTCGATGCATTGGTTAAAATGCTTTTGGAAAACGACGAATATAGAGCAGTACAAAAGAATAGTGTTACTAAAACGCCTTTAATTGATTGGATTTGGTTATTGGTTTTAATTTTAATTTTGCTGGCAACTGAATGGTTTGTTCGAAAATACAACGGATTACTGTAATACAATTAAATACTATGGATTTTAGACTGAAAGTGTTTTATACCGTTGCCAATCGTTTGAGTTTCACAAAAGCTGCAACGGAATTGTTTATCACGCAACCCGCGATTTCAAAACACATTCAGGAATTAGAGGAGCAATATAAAATTAAATTATTTGATAGAAATGGTTCTAAAACCACACTGACTACTGCTGGTGAAGTTTTATTAAAGCACACCAAAAACATTTTTGAAGTTTACCGCGAAATAGATTTTGATATGAGCACGCTGATTAATCAACGTGCAGGATTGTTGCGATTAGGAGCCAGTACAACTATTTCACAGTATATAATTCCGCCACTTTTAGCTCGTTTCCATAAAAAATTACAAGATGTAAAAGTGAATTTACTAAATGGAAACACGGAACAAATAGAAAATGCTTTGTTAAAACAGGAGATTGAAATAGGTATTGTAGAAGGGCAATCAAAAAATAAATCCATTAAATATACGGAGTTTTTAAAAGACGAATTGGTTTTAGTCTGTAAGAGTTCCAATCCATTAGTTAGTATTGAAGAAGTGACTCAAAATGATCTTAAAAGGATGCGTTTTTTAATGCGGGAACAAGGTTCAGGAACACTTGAAGTAATTGAACATGCGTTGAAACCATTTAAAATTAAACTATCAGAACTACAAATCGAAATGCAATTAGGTAGTACCGAAAGCATAAAATCCTATTTGATGAACTCTGATTGTGTGGCTTTTATATCCATTCATGCGGTAAGAAAAGAACTTGCAAACAATGAATTGGCCATACTTGACATAAAAGACCTAATTATAGAACGATTCTTTTATATCATTACGTTACAAGGAAAAACGGATTCTCTATCGGATTTGTTCATCCAGAATATTTACAATAATTATAATTTAAAGTTATAGCAGATCATAATTTACGATTGGCATAAATAGATTTATCTTTTCACCTTTGTGATGTAATAATTCAACAACTTTACATTGGAAACGCATCAAAAAGTAATTCAAAAAGAATCTTTTATTTTTTTTAAAGTAAATGCCACATTGCAGCAACTCATTTTTGTTGTGTTGCTGTTGTTTTGTACCACAATTTTTGTTTCCCCGCCAATTGCTTTAGTGTTGGGATTAATTGTCGCCAATCTTTTTGGACATCCATTTTTAGAATTGAATCATAAAGCCACAAATTACTTATTGCAATTTTCAGTAGTTGGTTTAGGATTTGGAATGAATGTTCACAGTGCTGTTGCTGCAGGAAAAGAAGGCTTCTTATTTACGGTACTTTCTATTTTTAGTACTTTGATTTTAGGAACTTTTCTTGGTAAATGGTTTAAAACCGAAAAGAAAACAACGCATTTGATTTCTTGTGGCACTGCAATTTGCGGTGGCAGTGCCATTGCAGCGATTGCTCCTATTATCAAATCCAATGAAAAACAAACCTCAGTTGCTTTAGGAGTGATATTCATTCTGAATTCGGTTGCACTTTTTTTATTTCCTGCCGTGGGTCATTGGTTGGATTTATCACAAAAAGAGTTTGGATTATGGTGCGCCATTGCCATTCATGATACCAGTTCTGTGGTAGGAGCAGCCAGTAAATTTGGTCCTGAAGCATTGCAGATAGCCACTACAGTAAAATTAGCCCGTGCTTTGTGGATTATTCCTGTGGCATTAATTACTGCATTTTTTTTCAAAAATAAATCGGGAAAAATAAAAATCCCTTATTTTATTGGATTTTTTATTGTGGCTATGATTGCCAATACGTATTTGCCACAAATAAGTAATTTTGGACCGCATTTGGTTTCAGTTGCTAAAATAGGTCTGACAGTAACTTTGTTCCTAATTGGAGCGGGATTGAATAGAACTGTTCTAAAATCGGTAGGATTTAAACCGCTCTCGCAAGGAATTTTGCTGTGGACATTTATAGCAATCGCAACTTTGATCTCAATTATTTATCTTAAATAGTTTTATGATGAAAGGTTTTTCGCTTTATAACATGAAATTGCAGTCGGAGATAATCATACAAAAGGGCAAACAATAGAAAAGTGGCGGCCACAAAAAGTGTTTTCATTTTCAATAAATCATAAAGAAAACCACCTGCAAAACAGCCGATAAAAAAGAATAAAATAATGGATAATCTCAGATAGATACTGGTTTTTAATTTTTTCTTTTCTTCGGGTTTTTTATAGAAAAACAATTGAGATAATTCAATACCTAAATCGGTAAAAAGCCCAGTTAAATGTGTTGTTCGGACCGTTGATTGAGAGATTTTGGTTACCAAAGAGTTTTGTATTCCCATAGCAAAAAGCATCGAAAAAGCAATCCATTTTCCATCAATGCGGGATAAGTCGGATTGTGTTCCAAAGATTCCAACACCAATCAAAACAATCATTTCCAATGCAATAGGAATGACGTGAGATAAATTGGGGTGTTTTTTGGAAATTAATTCCGCTAAAAAATTAGAAATAAAAGCACCAAACAAAAAGAAAATAGTGAATACAAAAAAGGTAATGGCGGCGGTATAATCCCGTTTCATGAATTCTTCTGCGAAATAGGCGAAATGTCCCGTAACATTGGTAGTTAAAGTTTGAATAGACAAAACACCCGTAACATTTACAATTCCGGCAACAAAAGACAATAAAGTGGCTAAACGAAGATTGTGAATAAAAGTTCTGTTTTTTCCTTGATGTCGAAACATATATGTAGTTTTCTTTTTTAATTAACAGAATCTTAAACCCAATTTTTTTTAATAACGATTTAAAGAAATACATTTGTACTTCAAAAAAATAAATTTAATGAAAAATTTTAAAATTAGACCTACACTTATTACTTTATCTGTTCTTGGAGTTGCTATTTTTCTTTTGTCATGGGGCGTTATTGGTCATGAACGAATCAATAGAGCGGCAGTAATGGCACTTCCAAAACCATTACAAGCATTTTTTTACAATCACATTGATTTTATCACACAAGGATCTACCGTTCCGGATTTGAGAAGAAATGTTTTGAATGATAAAGCGGAGCCTCCACGTCATTATTTTGATATGGAGAATTTTGGTGCAGTGGAAACTTTTCCTAAAACAATGGAAGAAGCGAACCTGAAATATGAGGAGAAATTTTTGACGAAAAACGGAATTTTACCTTGGTACATTCAGGATATGATGGTCAAATTGACTAAAGCTTTCAAGGATAAAAGAAAGAATGAAATATTATTCATCGCAGCTGATTTAGGACATTACATTGCTGATGCGCACATGCCATTGCATACTTCGGACAATCATGACGGACAAAATACCAATCAAAAAGGAATTCATTCTTTGTGGGAAAGTCGTTTGCCTGAATTGTTTGCCAAAGATTATAAGCTTAATGTACCGCAAGGAAAATATTTAGAGAATGTAGAGAAAGCAACTTGGGATATCATTTTTGACACCCACAGTTTAGTAAAGCCTTTATTGGATACTGATAAAAAATTAAGAACTGCAACTGCGGAAAACAAAATGTATGTAACGGATGCAGCTGGAAATGTGGTGAAAAACAAATACGGCGGAACGTTATATTCTGATGAATATGCTGCTAAATTACACACGGATTTGAATGGAATGGTCGAACAACAAATGAAAAAAGCCATTACTGCCACAGCAAGTTTTTGGTACACAGCATGGGTAAATGCGGGAAAACCGGATTTAAGTAATCTTGATGCTACTGAACTGACAAAGCGCAATAGTAAAACTTTAAAAAAGGATTTAAAAACTTTTGAAAAAGGAAACCTTTTTGGTTTGACAAACGAAAAAGAATAACATTATATTTCCAATTAGAAAACGGGTGAGACATTGATTTCACCCGTTTTTTTATGCTAATTAATTTTTTGATAATTCTTTTTCTTCAATATATCCGATGCCGTTTGATAGTAAGAAATGGTTTCGTTAACTAAATCAGCTCTTTCTTTTTTAAGCGGTATTTGATCATAAAATATTTGAAAATCAGGAGCTACTTTTTGGTTGGGTTTTAAAGTCAATTGAAATTGTTTTACGGTTTGTTTTGGGGAGATAATCGTCAAAACATTGTCTTTTATCAATCCTAAATCCTGGTATGTGGCAATCAAAGCTCGTGGTTTATAGTCTTGTTTTAGAACATCCTGTCCATAAAATTTACTTTGATAATCAAAATTTAACAAACCGAATAGAGTTGGCATTACATCAATTTGCGACATCAGATTGGTGTATTTTCTTGGTTCAACAAAACCTGGACTATAAATTATTGCCGGAATTCTATATTTATCAGCAGGAAGTTCTGTTTTTCCTGCACTGGAAGCACAATGATCAGCAAGAATTACAAAAACGGTATTGGTAAACCAAGGCTGTTTTTTGGCCATTTCAAAGAACTTTTTCATCGCATAATCGGTATACTTTACACCGCCATCACGTGATTTTGCATCTCCGGGAATGTCAATTTTTCCATTTGGATACGTAAATGGTCTGTGATTGCTCACAGTCATAATGTGGTTGAAGAACGGCTTATTTGCTGTTGCTTCTTTATTCATTTCCTTAATGGCTTTGTTGTACATATCGTCATCACATACACCCCAAATATTAGCGAAAGTTATTTCATTGGGTTCAAATGTTTTTTTATCTACAATTTCATATCCATTTCCTGAAAAGAAATCTCCCATATTATCAAAAAAGGAATCGCCGCCGTACATGAATTTTACAGCATAACCTTTTTGTTTAAAGATGCCTCCGGTAGAAAATTTGTTTTTATTGTCTTCTCGTTTTACCACACTTTCACCAGCTGTAGGAGGAAAGCATAAAGTAACGGCTTCAAGACCGCGAACCGTTCTGTTTCCAACGGCATAAAGGTTGGTGAAAACTAAACTTTTGGTTGCTAAACTGTCTAAAAACGGAGTAATATTCTTTTCGTTGCCATACATTTTCATAAACTCAGCGCTGTAGCTTTCAATAGTAATCAAAACCACATTTTTGTGATTTTCGGCAGCTTCATTTTTTATTTCTCTTAAAGTTGTTTCTCCTGAAATATTAGGAATTTGTTTTTGTAATTGAGCAAAAGCTTGATTATTTGGAACTGTTTTATAAAATTTAAAATAATCCAATTCGCTTTTCATAAATGCTACATAAAATTTATACAAACCGTTGGCCTGTAATTCATTGGCAAATATATTTTGAGAATTTTCTTTGACAGATAAAGCGGGAATTGCTAATAATGATAATCCGAAAAGCAGCAGGTAAATTCCGGAAATTTTGATTTTTTGTACAAAAACAGGAATACTTTCAATATAATTTTTTGATTTTTTTACAATAAAATAAGTTACAATTCCTGCAATAATAAATAGCGCTGAAAACAACGGAATAACAGGATAAGATTCCATGATATTTCCGATAACTTCATTAGTATAAACCAAATAATTTACTGCGATAAAATTATATCTCACCCCAAATTCATTCCAAAAGAAATACTCGCTGATTGCGTTTTGCAGAATTAAAATTACGTAGAGGAAAATGACGAAGGAAAATAACCAAAGTCTGATTTGGTTTCTATATTTTGGTAAGAAAAGTAACAGTCCAAACAATATTGTTTTTATCGAAATAAAGACAGTTACAATTTTTGGTAAAGCACTACCATATTCGTTGAGTATCGTGTTTCCAAATGAAACGTAAAGTATCAAGGCTATTAATAATCCAAAAATTAGATATCCGTAGGGTTTGTAATATTTTGCATTGGATATGAAAATAAGATACAACCACAAAAATCCACTGACTAAAATAAAAATAAAAATATCAGAAATCAATCCTAAAACAAATAGGGAAAGCGTATCTACCCAAATAAATGATGTTTGTGTTATGGGATGAAAGAAAAGTGTAACTCTTACAATAAAACTTACACTAATGTAAAACAGTAATAAATAATAAAATGGATTGGCTTTTTGCAACAATTTCATAATGATAAATTTAAAAACAAAAGTATACATAATTTTTATTGTTATTTTTTAAGAACTGCTTAATATTTTATCAAAATTAATATTAGCTTAAAATCAAATTTAGTGAGGTTTTTTTAAGAATAAAATGAATAAGTTTACTTCACATTTTAAAAGGATTTCACAATGAAAAAAAATATAATGATTTTGTTTCTTTTCATAGGAACATTAAGCTACTCTCAAAATTGGGAGACGAATTTTGAAGAGGCAAAAGCACAGTCAATTTTAGAAAACAAAAACATTCTACTTGTGTTTTCAGGATCAGACTGGTGTGCACCTTGTATTAAATTAGAAAATACGATTTGGAAATCAGAAGATTTTAAAAAAGAATCAAAACAGAAATGGGTGCTTTATAAAGCTGATTTTCCCAAGAAAAAAGCAAATATGTTATCCGCTGAATTGACTGCGAGCAATAAAAAATTAGCAGAACAATACAACAAATCCGGAAATTTTCCTCTAGTGCTGTTACTGGATAAAACGGGAAGCATATTAGGAATCACTGGTTACAAAAACATAACTCCGCAAGAATACATTCAAATTATTCATTCCTTTGAAAAATTATGAAAAAAATACTCTTCATAGGTTTTTTATTCACAACGGTATTAGCAACTTCTCAAATTACGCACAAAAGAAAGCTGATGATGTTAGGAAGTCCTTTTGAGGTTACTGCTGTTGCAAATGACACTATAAAAGCCAACGAATATATTGATTTGGCTGTAGCCGAAGTAAAACGAATTGAGCATTTAATTTCCGATTGGATTCCAACTACACAAATTTCAGAAATTAACCGCAATGCGGGGATAAAACCGGTAAAAGTCGATATCGAAGTTTTTGAATTGGTCGAAAGATCTATAAAAATCTCGCAAATAACCAATGGCGCATTTGATATTTCGTATGCTTCGATGGACAAAATATGGAAATTTGATGGTTCCATGAAAGTAATGCCAACCGAAGAAGCGGTAAAGGAATCAGTGGCAAAAATTGGATACAAAAACATAATTCTAAACCCAAAAGAACAAACTGTTTTTCTTAAATTAGAAGGAATGAAATTAGGTTTGGGCGGTATTGGACAAGGTTATATTGCTGATAAAGTCAAAGATCTATTGTTTTCGAAAGGGTGTCTTTCAGGGATTATAAATGTTTCAGGCGATATTAATGTTTGGGGAAAACAACCGGATGGAAAACCTTGGACTGTAGGAATTGTAAACCCTTTGAATAAAAATAAAATTTTCGCCACTTTTCCGATAGAAGATGGCTCCGTGGAAACTTCAGGGAGTTATGAAAAATATGTTAATTTCAACGGGATCCGGTATTCTCACATTATTGATCCCAGAACAGGTTACCCGGCAAGTGGCATTGTCAGTGTCTCCGTTTTTGCCAAAAAGACAGAAATCGCGGATGCTATGGCAACGGGAATTTTTGTGCTTGGAGTAGAAGTAGGGTTGGATCTTGTTAATCAAATTAAAGGCCTAGAATGCATTATTGTTGATGATAAAGGCAAAATCCATTCTTCAAATGGAATTGACATCAAAAAATATAATTAATTAAAAACTACAGTCATGAAACAGAAAATAGCCTTTGTTTTTTTTACACTACTCGTTTTACAATCGTGCAGTTCCGTCAAAGAATATGAAAAAGAGAAAATAAATGATCCTGACATGAAGCTTTCAGCACGAACGGCGGAACGGTATGAAACGTCTTTTCAAATATATCGTGAAGCTGCTGCAGGAGCCAATGGTGGTAAATCGGGAGGTGGTTGTGGTTGCAATTAGTCAAATACATTATTCCAGATTGTAAATTTCAATCCAGTAAAAAATGAAAATAAAAATTTTATCTCTTTTTATCTTAATTACGGCAACGGCTTTTTCTCAGGAAAATAGTAAAGAACCGGTTTTCAAAAAAAGGGTATTAGAAAGTACGGAAGTTGACTTTTTAGCCAGTTATTACAATCAAGACGGATCAAAATCAGCCGTTTCTGGTGGAATTGGTTCGGAGAAACTTACCGATGTAGCTTCTAATATTGTCGTGGCAATGCCTTTGAATGATGATAATGTTTTGACTATTGATTTAGGAATATCGGCCTATTCATCAGCTTCTTCCAGTAACATAAATCCATTTAATTCCACTGGCGCTTCTGGCGGCGCAGAAAAGGGTGATTATGGTAAAATAACAGGAAATAAAGCAGTGGCCTCCGGACCTTATGGAACGCCTTGGCAAGCATCATCCGGTGCTTCAAAAAGTGATCAATTGGTTTCTGTTACGGCTAATTACAGTCACAGCAGCGACTCTAGAAATTTTATATGGAATGCAGATGTTTCTTTTTCGAATGAATACGATTATACTTCTGTTGGTTTTGGTGGAGGAATTGCAAGTCTCTTCAATGAAAAAAACACGGAACTGAGCTTGAAAGTAAATGCATATTTGGACCAGTGGAGACCTATTTATCCCACTGAATTGCACGAATATTCAAAATATGGTTCTAATTTTTTAAATCAAGGCTATTTTAGCGGGGTATCGGTTTTGGATCAAAACGGTGTATCCACAACAAATTATTTGCCCTCAGCGTTTCAAACAGTAAATGCGGTTAACCGAAATTCTTTCTCAGCTTCGCTAGGGTTTTCTCAGGTTTTAACCAAAAAATTACAAGTTTCCGTTTTCTTTGATGTGCTGCAACAGCAAGGATTATTATCGTCTCCTTATCACCGAATTTATTTTGCTGACAAAGCCAATTTTTACATTGGACAGCCAGAATATATTAGCAATTACGAAAGTACAAGCAACGCCGGAGTCTACAAATTAGCGGACGATATCGAAAGATTGCCCGATTCTCGTTTTAAAATTCCGGTGGGAGCGCGTTTGAACTATTACTTCAGTGACCGATTTATATTACGAACCTATTATCGTTTTTATTCTGATAACTGGGACATTCAATCGCATACCGCCAGTTTTGAGCTTCCTGTAAAAGTCTCGGATAAGTTTACTGTTTTTCCTATGTATCGCTATTACACACAAATGGCTTCAAAATATTTTGCGCCTTATGAAACGCATTTGTCAACAGAAAAGTTTTACACCTCTGATGCTGATTTAGCAACATTTGATGCGAATCAATACGGTTTTGGTGTAAATTACACCGATATTTTTACGGCGGGTAAAATTTGGAAATTTGGTTTGAAAAATATTGATTTTAGATTCAATCATTACAAACGAAGCGATAACCTGAATGCTAATATTGCTACAATTGCTTTCAAATTTGTAATGCAATAAAACCTAAATTTACAAAAACGATAAAAATGCATATACTAATTGTAGAAGATGAAGCAGGAATTATTCAATTTCTGCAACAAGGATTAGAAGAAGAAGGGTATACAATCACGGGTGCTTCTGATGGTTTAAAAGGATTTGAGTTGACTCAAAAACATAATTTTGATCTGATTTTATTGGATTGGATGTTGCCCAAAATCACCGGATTAGAACTTTGTAAATCCATTCGATTAAAAAACACTACAACTCCGATCATTTTTTTAACTGCAAAAGATACCGTTCAGGAAACAATTGAAGGTTTGAAAGCAGGTGCGAATGATTATATCAAGAAGCCCTTTAGTTTTGATGAATTAGTGGAACGCATCAAAATTCATTTCAGAAACCAAAATGTCGACGAAGTGCTGACTCTTGGCACCATCAAAATTGACACGGCGCAACATCGTGTTTTAGTAAATGAAATTCAAGTGGCATTGACCCAACGTGAATTTGAACTGTTGACTTATTTGGTAAAAAACAAAGGTAAAGTTTGCACTAGGACTCAGATTATAGAAGATGTTTGGGACATTCATTTTGAATATGACACTGGTGTAATTGATGTTTTTATGAATGCAATTCGTAAAAAATTAAATTTAAAAATTGAACAAGACTACATAAAAACAGTTCGCGGTGTAGGTTATATCGCTAATGACTAGATTAAGATGCAACAACTTTCCTTTAAAAATAGAATTGCTTTCAATTATATTGTTACCACAGCTTTATTGATTTTTGTGGTTTTTTTTATCATCTTTTCTATTGTTAAATTTAGTGTTTACAGCCATGTCAACAATGACATTACTAGTGAAGCTGAAAAACATTTCAATGAAATTGAATTTGTAGGCAACAGTTTTCATTTGATTCATGAACAGGAATGGATGGAGCGGGAGCACAATACGCTGGACGTAAATCCGGTGTTTATTCAATTTATAGATCAAAATAGCAATGTGATTGAAAAATCGCCCAATCTTAAACAATCTACTTTAACTTTTGACAAAGAGAATGCTGATAATAAACTCTTTGATACCAAATTAGTCGACAACGCGATTCGTCAAATTCAGGTTCCCATTTATAAAAAAGCAAAAATTATTGGCTACATAATAATTGCCATGTCACTGGAAGATGCTACGAGGGTGCTTGATAATATATTTGAAGTGCTGATTATTTCCTATCCCGTAATTCTTATTTTGCTGTTTTTTATCGCTCGATTTATCGCTGGAAGAAGCATAAAACCAATTAGTACCATTATCACGACTTCTAACATTATTACCAAAGATAATCTGAGGTCCCGAATTCCGTTACCGCAAAACCGTGACGAATTGTTTATTTTATCGCAAACCATCAACAATTTATTAGACCGAATAGAAACTGCCGTTGAACGAGAAAAGCAGTTCACTTCGGATGCTTCTCATGAATTAAGAACGCCATTAACGGTGATCAAAGGAACTTTGGAAGTTTTGATTCGTAAACCCAGAAACCACGCTGAATATGAAGTAAAAATTAATTTTTGTGTTACAGAAGTTAATCGCTTAAATCATTTAGTGGATCAATTGCTTTTATTGGCTCGATTTGAAAACCAAAAGCAAACCTTAAAAACGGAGAAAGTATATCTGAATGCATTATTTTTAGATACAATTGCTCGATATTCTACGGTAATACAATCAAAAAACATCACTGTTTTGACTGAATTCCTTAAAGATTATTACTTGGAAACCGACAATTATTTGTTTTCGATAGTGATCAATAATCTAATATCAAATGCGTTAAAATATTCAAATCAAAACGGAAATTTAACTGTCACCATAAAATCTATCGGTTCTAAAATTGAATGTCAGATCACTGATTCCGGAATTGGAATACCAGCTGAGGACTTAGAAAAAATATTCAACCAGTTTTATCGTTCAAAATCCAGTAATCATCCAGAAATTAAAGGAACAGGATTAGGATTGTCTATCGTAAAAAGATTGTGCTCCTTGCTCAACATTGATATTGCAATTACCAGTCAGGAACATAGCGGAACCACCGTAATTTTAAGTTTATATGAAGTGAAATGAGCCAAATTAGTGCTTTTGAATATTAATCCGAGAAATGTGGAGAGAGGAAATCTTACTTCAACAATCACTATTTTTTCTCCAATAGTGATAGATATTGTGATTATGAATGCCAATGTGGGAATGTATGTGGCGCCTTCGGATGTTACTTTAGAAATTGTTGATAAGGATCATTTACATTTAGAATTAGCTGTTTTTGAAAAAGATATTTTAAATGTTAAAATAGGACAGAAGATTCATTTTAAAGTTCCTAAAGCAACGAAAGATGTTTTTAATGCAGAAGTACATTTGGTTGGAAAATCAATTGAAGGAAATGACAGAACGATTAATGTTCATGGACATTTAGACGATGCTATACAGCAAAAGTTATTAACAGGAATGTTTGTTGAAGCTGAAATTATCATCAATTCCAAGAAAGGTTTGGCGATTCCTTCTGAAGCAATGATAACTGAAAATAACAAAAATTTCGTACTTTTATTGGATAATAAAAAAAATGGATATTCATTCAAGAAAATAAGCGTTACTGTAGGCGAAAAATCTGAAAATTTCGTCGAAATACTTCCGAGTGTAATCATTAATGCTTCTTCAAAAATTTTGACAAAGGGTGTTTTCGATTTGGCTAATTACAAAACAGTAAATAAAATGGACCTGAATAAATTAAAAGATCAATTGCAAACAGAGGTTGATACTGCCTTTTTGTATGATAGTATTGCTGCCATTCAGTCCGACGATACGCTGACACGAGTATTGCGTAGTCTGAGTGAAATCGAAAAAGGACATGCGAAACATATGTTTGATAAAGTTTTGACTCTGGAGCCAAATTACACAATGCCTTTGCCTTCTACAAGAGCAAAATTTCAATTGAAGTTGGGCAAAATCTTTGGTTATACTTCTATTATTAGTAACCTTGCGAGTATAGAAAAGCAGTTTGCGGTAAATTCAATCAAGAATAAAATCAAAAGCGGGGAAAAACCAACAGGTTTTGAGCACAATCATCTAAATATTATTGAAGCCGTAAACAATAATGCCGCCTTGAATGTTTCCGGCGGGTTTTTGTCAAAATTTGAAAGCAGACACAAATCAGTGGGCGGAAACGCGTTGCGAGCTGCCGTTTTAGGTTCTAATGACGGATTGGTTTCGAATTTGAGTTTAGTAATGGGCGTTGCCGGAGCAGCCGTTTCTAATGATACAATATTGTTAACGGGGATTGCAGGACTTTTGGCAGGAGCAATTTCAATGGCTTTGGGCGAATGGCTTTCAGTGCAAAGTTCAAGAGAATTAAACCAGCGCCAAATTGAGTTGGAAACCGAAGAATTAGAAGCTTCACCCGAAGAAGAGAAAAAAGAATTGGTATTGCTGTATCAAGCCAAAGGAATGAATGCTGTCGAAGCACAGAAATTAGCTGACAAAGCCTTTGAAAATCCTCAAACGGCAATTGATGCTATTATCACAGAGGAATTGGGAATAGACAAAGAAGAATTAGGTGGTTCGGCCTGGGAAGCGGCAATAGCTTCATTCGTACTTTTTGCTATTGGAGCGATTATTCCATTGTATCCATTTATGTTTTTAGATGGAAAAAATGCCATTTTATTAAGTGTCGGAAGTAGTGTGGTTGGGCTTTTTGGTATTGGCGCCGCAATAACATTATTGACCGGAAAAAGCGTTTTATTTTCCGGATTTAGACAAGTTTCTTTTGGATTAGTCGCCGCAGCTGTAACTTATGGAATAGGTTCCGTAATCGGGGTTTCATTGGCGGGATAAAATAATTAATGTACGAGAACATATTAAACTTTAAATAAAAAAATTATGAATGATGCTCATTTACACATGGTTGTAAACCATTTTCCAATTATCGGAACCTTTTTTGGAATTGGAATTTTAATTACAGGAATATTTTTAAATAACAATTCCGTAAAAAATACTGCTTACATTCTATTTATTGTAGCAGCTATTTTTGGTGCATTCAGTATGGGAACTGGCGAGGGAGCAGAGGAAATGGTGGAAGATTTTCCAAATATAGGCAAAGCAATCATCCATGAACATGAAGAATTAGCAGAGAAATTTGCTTTAGTACTTTACGTAACCGGAGGTTTTGCTTTAATTTCATTAATAGCCTCTGTAAAAAAGTTCCGACCGGCCAAAATATTTTCATTTATTACGCTTGTTTTAGCATTGGTAGGTGGAATTATGGCTATAAATGTTGGGACTTCGGGAGGAGAAATTCGTCATACTGAAATTAGAGAAAATAATGCTGTTTCGGCTCCGGTGAATGGGAATCCATCTGCTGAAAAAATATATGATAAAGAAGACAAATAATATTCATTTAACAAAAATTAGTATTAATGTTAAAATAAAAATTGCTTTGTAAATAATTTATCTCTTATATTTGCAAAAGAATTAAAATAAATTATCCAAAAATGTTTACAAATCAATTGCATCATCATCATTTTCATTATTGCTCTCAAGCGATGTGTTAATGATATGTGTGTAAATCATCATATTCTAAAAACCCGTTTGAGTACATCAAACGGGTTTTTTATTACCCATCATTTGTACTCAATCAAAATATTTTAAACAAAAAAAAAAACAAAACAAAATGAGTACATTAAAAATTGCAATTCAAAAATCAGGACGTTTAAACGAAGACAGCATTCAAATTCTAAAAGATGCTGGTATTTCAATAGATAACGGTATCGACCAATTAAAAGCCGAAGCGTCAAATTTTCCTTTAGAGGTTTTATATTTAAGAAATTCAGATATTCCTCAATATTTGATAGATGGAGTTGTAGATATTGCGATTGTTGGCGATAATTTATTAGTTGAAAAAGGAAACAGTATTGAAGTAATTCAAAAATTAGGTTTTTCAAAATGTAAAGTTTCCGTTGCTGTACCAAAAGCATTTAATTACAAATCCGTTCAAGATTTAGACGGTATGCGTATTGCAACTTCTTATCCTAAAACAGTGCTAGATTTTTTTAGTTCTAAAGGGGTGACAGTCGATATACACCAGATATCAGGTTCGGTTGAAATTGCTCCAAATATAGGTTTGGCCGATGCGATTGTTGACATTGTTTCGAGCGGGAGTACTTTGTTTAAAAATAATCTAAAAGAAGTTGAAGTTATATTTAAAAGTGAAGCGGTTTTGGCTGTTTCTCCGAAAGTAAGTCCTGAATCCCAAAAAATAATTGATACGTTAAAATTCAGAATCGAATCCGTTTTAAGAGCACGAAAATCGAAGTATATCCTGATGAATGTTCCAAATGACAAAATTGATGCTGTTGGAAAAATTCTTCCGGTATTAAGAAGTTTAACCGTTTTGCCTTTGGCACAAGAGGGATGGAGTAGCGTTCACTCTGTTATCGACAAGGACAGTTTTTGGGATGTAATTGATCAATTGAAAGAAGCTGGAGCTGAAGGGATTTTAATTTGTCCAATTGAGAAAATGGTACTTTAAGAATTTTAAATTATAAGTTATGAATTATGAGTTTAAAAACGTAATAATTCTATTATTTAATCTTTGAATAAAATTATAAATGAATAAAATATACAATCCAAAACCAGAAACGTGGTCCTCAATTTTAGAGCGACCTACCAAAACTGTGGATGACATTGAAGCCACTGTAAAAGAAATTTTTAATGAAGTTCAAAAGAAAGGAGACACAGCTGTCGCGAAATATACGTCACTTTTTGATGGTGCCAAAATCGATTCTATTGAAGTTACTAAAGCTGAAATTGACCAAGCAATCGCATCAATTTCTACCGACTTAAAAGAAGCGATTGCTCTCGCAAAATCAAATATTAAAAAATTCCATATTGCTCAAAAAACGGAAAGAGTAACTGTAGAAACAATCGAAGGAGTAAAGTGCTGGCAGGAAAAAAGACCAATTCAAAAGATAGGATTGTATATTCCGGGAGGAACTGCACCTTTATTTTCCACAGTTTTGATGTTGGCTGTTCCTGCGGAAATTGCTGGATGTAATGAAATTGTTTTGTGTTCGCCACCGGATAAAAACGGAAATATAAATCCAGCTATTTTGTATGCTGCAAATTTATGTGGTGTGACTAAAATATTAAAAGTAGGAGGAATTCAGGCTATTGCCGGAATGACTTTTGGGACAGAAACAATTCCGAAAGTGTATAAAATTTTTGGACCGGGAAATCAATTTGTGACCGTGGCTAAACAATTAGCAACACAATTTGGCGTAGCAATCGATATGCCGGCAGGTCCATCAGAATTATTAATTATTGCTGACGATACTGCAATTCCGGCGTTTGTAGCTTCGGATTTATTGTCACAGGCTGAACATGGAGCAGACAGTCAGGTAATTTTAGTTTCTACTTCCAAAAAATTAATTGATGCTGTCGAGGCTGAAATCCAAATCCAAATGGAAACATTGCCAAGAAAAGCCATTGCTGAAAAAGCGATTGCCAATTCTAAATTAATTTTTGTCGAAAATGATAAAATTGCTTTGGATTTAATCAACGAATACGGACCGGAACACTTTATTATTTGTTCAGAATTTGATGATTTTTACAGCAATGGTGTTCAAAATGCGGGTTCTGTATTCATAGGAAATTATACCCCTGAAAGTGCCGGTGATTATGCTTCAGGAACGAATCATACTCTGCCTACAAACGGTTACGCCAAGAATTATAGCGGCGTAAATTTGGATAGTTTTACGAAAACGATGACTTTTCAAAAAATAACTGAAAAAGGAATACAAAATATAGGTAAAGCTATTGAAATCATGGCAGAAGCGGAAGGACTGCAAGCACACAAAAATGCAGTTACATTACGATTAAAAGCGATTCAAGATGGAAAATAATTTCGATATAAATAATTTAGTCAGAGAAAACGTTAAACGAATGAAACCGTATTCTACGGCTCGTGATGAATTTAAGGATTTCGACATTGCAGATATGATTTTTCTGGATGCCAATGAAAATCCGTTTGAAAATGGTGTAAACCGTTATCCGGATCCGCAACAAATAAGTGTAAAAGAGGTTTTGGTAAAACAAAAATCTGTTAAAACGGATCAAATTTTATTAGGGAACGGAAGCGATGAAGTGTTGGATTTGTTATTTCGGGCTTTTTGTGAACCAAAAAAAGATAATGTAATTACTTTGCCACCAACTTACGGAATGTATGGCGTTTTGGCTAATATCAATGCAGTTGAAAATCGAGAAGTTTTGCTTTCGGATGATTTCCAACCTCAAATTGAAAAAATTATAGAAGCTGTCGATGAACAAACTAAAATTATCTTCTTGTGTTCGCCAAATAATCCAAGCGGGAATTCCTTTTCGGATGAAAGTGTCGCATATCTTTTGCAAAACTTCAAAGGTCTGGTTGTAATTGATGAAGCTTATATTGATTTTTCGAAGAAAGATAGCTGGAGTAATGAATTAGATGAATATCCAAACTTAATTATCACCCAAACATTATCAAAAGCGTATGGTCTGGCCGGCATTAGATTGGGAGTTTGTTATGCGTCTGCGGAAATAATTTCGGTCTTAAACAAAATAAAACCACCGTATAATGTCAATGAACTGACTCAAAAAAGAGCAATCGAACGATTAGGTGATACAGAAAAAATAAAAGCTGAGATTGAATCAATAATAGCACAACGAGAAAAATTACTTAAGGAATTACTTGATGTGAACTTTGTCGAAAAAATTTATCCTACAGAAGCCAATTTTATTTTGGTAAAAGTGGATGATGCTAACAAAAGGTATGATGAATTGATTGCGAAAGGTATTGTAATTCGGAACCGTACAACCCAACCGCTATGTGACAATTGTTTGCGTTTTACTGTTGGAACTGCACAAGAAAACATGAAATTAATAGTAGCTTTGAAAGAAATGAATTAACCTGAACTGATATAAAATGAAAAAATTAATTTTTACCTTCATTGTTACTTTGTTTTTTGCTTCGCTTGCTTCTGCGCAGGACACTACCAACGTTGCAACTGGCAAAATTTATTTTTTGCGTTCTACAGATTTTCAGGGTTCAGCAGTTGCTTTTAAAACTTTTGTAAATGGTGCTTTTGTGTGCAAATTGAATAATAAAAATTACTCCGTACATGAAGTTGCTGTAGGAAAGCATAATTATTTTGTTAAAGGTGGCAGAAAGAAGCCAGGCGAAAGTGCTGAAAAATTTGTAATTTAAGTTGAGCCAGGTAAAATAACTTATGTGCAACTTGTATTTGAAACCGGGATATTGATAAACAATGTATACTGTGAAGAAGTAACTGAAAATACAGCTAAACATAAGATGGTCGAGATGACCGAGGATAGCAAATGTTTTCAATATTTAAAATAGAGAGTGGTTGCTTAGCGTGAGGGATAGCAGTGGAGCTCTTTTTAGAGCAGAGGAACGAGGCTGTAAAAAAGCGGGAACGTATAGCCCGACCCACAGGGACACGCCCAAAAAGATTTGATTATTCATACAAGAACAAAATAATAGACAAATAGCTAATTTAAAATAGCATAGCGCATCGTAATTAAATGAAGAAAATACTTTTTATAGACCGTGACGGAACAATGGTTTTGGAACCAAATGATTATCAGTTAGACAGTTTCGAAAAATTAGAATTTTATCCAAACGCCTTTCAATATTTAGCTAAAATAGCTCAAGAATTGGATTTCGAATTGGTAATGGTTACCAATCAAGATGGTTTGGGAACGGATTCTCATCCCGAAATCAACTTTTGGCCAGTTCATAATTTTATTATGAAATCGTTTGAAAATGAAGGAGTTGTTTTCAAAGAAGTGTTTATTGACAAAACTTTTCCATACCAAAATGCACCGACTCGCAAACCTGCAACTGGAATGTTGACACAATATATTGACAATCCGGAATATGATTTAGCAAATTCATTCGTAATTGGAGACAGAATAACAGATGTTGAATTAGCAAAAAACTTAGGTTCAAAAGCGATTTTTATTGATACAAATGAAGCTTTGGGAGGAGATGAGATTTCTTCAAAAAGAGGAGAATTGGACTTCGTTATTGCTTTGCAAACTACCGATTGGAAAGTAATTTATGAGTTTTTGAAATTAGAGGAACGTTCCGCCTCCATCGAAAGGAAAACGAACGAAACGGATATTTATATCAAGTTAAACCTTGACGGAACCGGAAAAAGTAAAATTGAAACCGGCATTGCTTTCTTTGACCACATGCTTGACCAAATCGCACGTCACGGACAAATGGACTTAGAAGTTCTTGTAAAAGGAGATTTAGAAGTCGATGAACATCATACGATTGAAGATACAGCAATTGCATTGGGCGAAGTTTTTGCAAAAGCATTGGGAAATAAATTAGGAATAGAACGTTACGGTTTTTGTTTGCCAATGGACGACTGTTTAGCACAAGTGGCAATTGATTTTGGAGGCAGAAACTGGCTGGTTTGGGAAACCGAATTCAAACGGGAGATGGTTGGTAAAATGCCTACGGAAATGTTTTATCATTTCTTCAAATCATTCTCGGATGGCGCCAAAGCCAACATTAATATCAAAGCAGAAGGTACAAATGAGCATCACAAGATTGAAGCCATCTTTAAAGCTTTTGCAAAAGCGATAAAAGTGGCAGTAAAACGTGACACGGAAAAGATGATTTTGCCTTCGACAAAAGGAATGCTTTAAAAAATTATGAATTATAAATTATGAATTATTGGGCGTTACGTCTAAAATAAAACTTGATTTATTAATGGTTGAAAAAGATGAAAATTGTAATCATAAATTACGGAGTAGGAAATATTCAAAGCATAAAATTTGCTATTGAAAGATTAGGTTTTGAGGCTGTCTTGAGTAATGATTGGAAAGAAATTAAGGCTGCGGACCGGGTGATATTTCCCGGTGTTGGCGAAGCTAGTTTTGCGATGAAAATGCTTATTGACAGTGGTCTTGATGTATTAATCCCAACTTTAAAACAACCCGTTTTAGGGATTTGTCTGGGCATGCAATTGATGTGCAACAAATCGGAGGAAGGAAACACAACGGGTTTAGGTATTTTTGATGTTGATGTGATTAAATTTACGCCAAAAGTAAAAGTACCTCAAATGGGCTGGAATCAAATTTACAACTTGAAATCACTTTTATTCAAAGAAATTAATGAAAACGAACACATGTATTTAGTACATAGTTTTTATGTGCCAATTTGTCTCGAAGCCATTGCAACAACTAATTATGAAGTTGAGTATGCATCAGCTCTTCAAAAAAATAATTTCTACGGAACACAATTTCACCCAGAGAAAAGTGGTGACGTTGGAGAACAAATTTTGGGTAATTTTTTAAAATTATAAATTAGGTTATGTCTTTATGACTTTTGACTTTTACACTTTAAGACTTAAATAAATGAGAATAATACCTGCAATAGATATCATAGACGGAAAATGTGTTCGCTTGTCAAAAGGCGATTACAATACCAAAATTATATACAATGAAAATCCGCTTGAAGTGGCCAAATCATTTGAAGCACACGGAATCGAATATTTGCACTTGGTTGATTTAGATGGAGCGAAGTCAAGCCAAATTGTCAATTATAAGATATTGGAACAAATTGCTTCTCAAACCAAACTGAAAATTGATTTTGGTGGTGGATTAAAATCGGATTCCGACATAAAAATCGCTTTTGAAAGTGGTGCGAATCAAATTACTGGTGGAAGCATTGCCGTTAAAAATAGAGAACTATTCGAAAAATGGATTGCGCAATATGGTTCGGATAAAATTATTTTGGGGGCAGATGCTAATAATGAAAAGGTAGCAGTTTCTGGTTGGTTAGAAGATTCGAATGAAGATTTAATTCCGTTTATACAAGAGTATCAAAATAAAGGAATTGAATATGTTATTTGTACGGATATCGCCAAAGACGGTATGCTTGAAGGACCTTCTTTTGAATTATACGATAAAATTTTGGGGGAATCCAACGGCATAAAATTGATTGCTTCAGGAGGAATCTCAACTTTTGATGAATTGCCAAGGCTAGCCGAATTAGGTTGTGAAGGAACAATAATCGGAAAAGCAATTTATGAAGGACGAATTTCGTTGAAACAATTGGAACAGTTTATAATTAGTAAATAGTCAAATTCAGAGCATAAATTATGATAACTTGTTACGTAAAATATATTATTGACCCTTTTCAATTGGATATTTTTGAAGAGTATGGTAAAAGATGGATTAAATTAGTTAACCGTTTTGGTGGACAGCATCATGGTTATTTTTTGCCGTCTGAAGGAGCAAATAACGTTGCATTTGCAATGTTTTCGTTTGCTAGTTTATCCGAATATGAAAATTACAGAAGACTAATTTTAGAAGATCAAGAATGTATCGAAACGTTCAAAATTGCAGAAGATTCAAGATGTATTTTAAGTTATGAACGAACTTTTTTGCGCCCAGTATTTGAATAATAAGACTTTTAACAACAAACAGATATGCTTACAAAAAGAATTATACCCTGTCTTGATATAAAAAACGGAAGAACCGTAAAAGGTGTTAATTTTGTGGACTTACGTGACGCAGGAGATCCGGTAGAATTAGCCAAAATATATTCGGATGAAGGCGCGGACGAATTAGTCTTTCTGGATATTTCTGCAACAGAAGAAAGAAGAAAAACCTTGATTGAATTAGTACGGAAGGTTGCTTCAACGATTAATATTCCTTTTACCGTTGGTGGTGGAATTTCTTCTATTTTGGATGTAGAAATATTGCTTCAAAACGGAGCTGATAAGGTTTCCATCAATTCATCAGCGGTTAAAAATCCGCAATTGATTAATGATTTGGCACAGAAATTTGGAAGCCAGTGTATTGTTGTCGCTATTGATGCCAAACAGATAGATGGAGAATGGATTGTGCATTTAATGGGAGGGAAAATACCAACTGAATTGAATTTATTTGATTGGGCCAAAGAAGTGGAGCAAAGAGGCGCAGGCGAAATTCTGTTTACCTCAATGGACAATGACGGAACTAAAAATGGCTTTGCAAATGAAGCTTTGGCCAAACTTTCTAAATTGGTTAATATTCCAATAATTGCTTCTGGTGGCGCAGGAAACATTCAACATTTTAAAGACACTTTTCTGGTCGGAAAAGCCGATGCAGCATTGGCGGCAAGCGTATTTCATTTTAAAGAAATTGAAATCAAAACATTAAAAAAAGCGCTTAAAAACAATAATATCGAAGTACGAATTTAATTTTTTTTTGACTTTAATACATTAGACTAAAAATATGAACATAGATTTCTCAAAAAATACTGACGGATTAATTCCTGCTATCATTCAAGACAGTGAAACCAAAACGGTTTTGATGTTGGGTTTCATGAATGCTGAAGCATACCAAAAAACAGTTGACACTCAAAAAGTAACATTTTACAGTCGAACTAAACAGAGACTTTGGACAAAAGGGGAGGAAAGTGGAAATTTTCTGAATTTGATTAACATCAAAAACGATTGCGATAATGATACGTTATTGATACAAGTAAAACCAGAAGGACCAACGTGTCACAACGGAACTGATACGTGTTGGGCTGACGAAAATAAATCCGATTATGGGTTTCTGACGGCGTTAGAAGATACTATTCAACTTCGAAAAGAAAATGCGGATTCCGAAAAAAGTTATGTGGCTTCGTTGTTTAAATTGGGAATGAACAAAATTGCACAGAAAGTAGGCGAGGAAGCGATTGAAGTGGTTATAGAGGCCAAAGATGATAACGATGATTTGTTTTTAAGCGAAAGTGCTGATTTGCTTTTTCATTATCTTATTTTATTGCAAGCCAAAGGTTTTAAATTAGATGATGTTGTTGCTGTTTTGAAAAGTCGCCAGAAGAAAAAATAGTTTATTTAATTTTCATTTAGAAAACTCAATAGGAAATTCATTTGCTATTGGGTTTTTTTTTCTTTTATTTCCAATGGCAATCCACTATATTTACTATAATTTATAATAAAAGAAGCGCATGCACGCACTGAATACAGATAATACCACCTTTAATCCAGATGTAAACGATTCCATAATTAATACAGGACTACACATAATTCTGACAACTGACGAAGATGATTCTCGACCGGTTTATATTTCAGGAAATTTTAATAATTGGCGCACACAGGACAAAGAATTTGTAATGCAAAAGATTGGAAATGGTTCGTATCATTACAAATTCCCTCATGACTTTGATTATCCTAAGGTGCTTTTGTATAAATTTACAAAAGGGGATTGGAGTGAAGTTGAAATTGACAGTCATGGAAATCGTACCGAAAATCGTTCAGCATTAGCGTATACTGGCGTACAAAATGAACATGTTGCCAGATGGAGGAAAAACTGGTTGCCTTACAAACAATCGTATTTGCCACAAGTTCAGTTGATATCAGATGAATTTAAAATCCCGCAACTTAATAAAATCAGGAAAATTTGGGCACTTTTACCACATGATTACGATAATTCTAGTGAGAGTTATCCGGTAATGTATTTGCAGGATGCCCAAAATTTATTCAATGAAACAGCCGAATTTGGAAACTGGGAAATTGACAAAAAACTGGCAGTCATGTCCGAGTATAAAATTGGAAAAATTATAATTATTGCTGTTGAACACGCTGAGGAAGATCGTATAAAAGAATATAATGTAGGAAAAACAGTTTTAGGAAAAGGACAAGGAAAGAAATACATCCGTTTTGTGACTGATACGCTAAAACCTTATGTAGACAGTAATTTTAGAACCAAAAAAGAACGTGAATTCACAGGAATAGGAGGAAGTTCGATGGGCGGATTAATCAGTATTTTTAGTGGTCTCAGAAATCCCGAAACATTTGGTAAACTGATGATTTTTTCACCATCACTTTGGGTGGTTCCGGAATTGAAAATTGATGCAAGGAAAGTAAATACGACCGATACTAAAATTTATTTATATGCTGGCGGTGATGAAAGTAAAACGATGATTGAGCACGTCAAAAAGTTTCAGGATGATTTAATTTCCAGCCACTTTATAGAAGATAGATCCCAAATTAATTTAAGTATTAACAGGCAGGGAAAACACAGCGAAACATATTGGAGTGATGAATTTCCAAAAGCAATTGAGTGGTTATTTTTTAATACAAAAGATTCGTAGAGACACAATTTATTGCAACTCAATTTTAAGAATAAAGCATTCACAGTAACATTAAATTTAATCAAAAAGCTTTAAAAATTAAAGAAAATGACAACAAGAACAGTAACAAATTTAGATAGTTTTTCAGGTACAATTTTGATTCCGGTTTTTGAAACCTATTCAAAAAGTATTGTTCCCATTGCATTTAATGGATTGGAAATTGCTTCTAACGTTTTTTTTGGAAAAAAAGACACACATTACTTAGCCGAAAAAAATGACAATACTTATGTCTTTATTGGTTTGGGAAAAACAATTGATTACAAATCTTTAAAGACTACTTTTAGACGTATTTCATCGAAACAAAAAGAAAATTTCAGTTCGAATGTTGCTTTAGTTATACCGGAACAATGTATTGAAGAACAGATTGAAGCGATGGTGTCCGGTTTGCTTCTGGGAACGTATAATTTGGGTCATTTTAAATCTGAAAAAGAAATACATCCTTTTTTAAATCCTGAATTCACATTGACTTTGGTAAGTGAGAATGATTATTTGGCTGCAGCCAAAAAAGGAATTAAAATTGCAAAAGCACAATTGAGTACTTTTAATTTGGTCGATTTGCCACCAAATACAATCAATCCGAAATACTTAGCGAATTGGGCCAAAGAAACGGGAGAAAAATACGGATTTGATGTAGAAGTTCTCGGGTCTGAAGCTTCAAAAATAGTTGGTCTCGGCGCATTTTTAGCAGTTGGAAAAGGAAGTGAAAATGAACCACAGTTTATTATCATGAATTACACTCCCGTAGCTGAAGTTAAGCAGATGAAACACGTTGGACTTGTTGGAAAAGGAATCACATTTGATACTGGTGGAATAAATATAAAAACAGCCGGAATGGTTCACATGAAATGTGATATGGCCGGTGGTGGCGCAGTTTTTGGCGCGATGCAACTGATCGCTGATTTACAATTACCTGTAAAAGTAACTGCAATTGTTCCTTGTGCTGAAAATGCAGTGGATGGCAAATCATTTTTACCAAGCGACGTAATTCACAGTTACAGCGGGCATTCTATAGAAATTATTGATACGGATGCTGAAGGGCGACTTATTTTAGCAGATGGATTATCGTATTTAATTAAAAATTTCAAACCAGAATATATTGTTGATATTGCTACACTTACCGGAAGCAGCGTGGCTACTCTTGGTTATGAATGTGGTGCTTTGTTTACCAATAATGAAGAAATGGCGAAGAAATTGCAACAAAACGGAGATGCAATTGGAGAACGTTTATGGCCTTTACCACTTTGGGATGTATATAAATCAGATATTGAAAGTGATATTGCCGATGTGAAAAATTATAGCGGAAAAGCAGTTGCGGGAGCCATAAGTGCTGCCAAATTTTTAGAATATTTTACTCAGGAACACAAATCTTGGGCGCATCTGGATGTTGCAGGAGTGGCATTTGGAGATGATGAATTTGCTAAAAGTAAGCACGCAACAGCCTTTGGTGTTCATTTATTGACTAAATTCATTGAAAATTTATAACCAATGGAAAACTCTAAAACCTTTCTTTGCATTTCAAATTATTTCAAAGGTGCCGATTTTTTAATTAATTTAAAAAAGTTAGGCAACAAAGTCTATTTAGTGACGAGTGAAAAACTGAAGGATAAACCGTGGCCCCATCAACATATTGATGAGATTTTCTATATGGAAGGTCAGGACGTCGATTGGAATTTAGAACATCTTTTGTTAGGTGTTGGGAATTTCATGAAGTCCACAAAAATTGATGCCATTGTAGCTCTGGATGATTATGACGTGGAAAAAGCAACATATCTAAGGGAAAATCTCCGTATCGACGGAATGGGACAAACCACAGGACGTTATTTTAGAGATAAACTCGCCATGCGTATGAGAGCCAAAAGCTGTGGCATACCCATTCCTGCTTTTTGTTCGTTATTTAACGATCATGACATTAATACTTTTGCTGAAACTATTGAAGCTCCATGGGTTTTAAAACCTCGTTCCGAAGCTTCGGTAACAGGAATTATAAAAATACATGACAAAGAGAGTTTGTGGATTCATATTAATGAAATGGGGAATAATAGATTTAAATATTTATTGGAACAATTCAAACCGGGCGATGTGTATCATTGCGATAGTTTAATTTCGGACAGTAAAGTGATCTTTAGTTTGACTTCAAAATATTTATCCACACCAATGGAAATTTCTCAGGATGGTGGTGTTTTCCGTTCGGCAAATATTAAATACAATTCAGAAGATGATATCGCGATAAAAAAGTTAAATGAACAAGTGATGAAAGGCTTTGGTTTGAAATATGGAGCCGCTCATACTGAATTTATTAAAAGTAATGAAGATGGTCAAATTTATTTTCTGGAAACATCTTCACGCGTGGGAGGAGCACATTTAGCAGAGATGGTTGCCGAAGCTTCCAATATTAATTTATGGAAGGAGTGGGCAGCAATTGAAAACGGATTAGTAAAAGCGGATAAATATGTTTTGCCAAAAGTAAAAAAAGGGTATGCCGGAATCGTTCTGACGTTGTCAAAATTCCAGCACCCTAATTTATCATCTTTTTCAGATCCTGAAGTTTGCTTTAAAGTGCCATTGGAATATCATGCAGGATTAATTGTAAAATCAGATAATCAGCAGCGTGTTTTAGAACTTTTAGAAGATTATGGCAATCGTTTAGCCAATGATTTCACAGCTGTGGTAGAACAAATAAAAATAACAAATTTGCATTAAATGCTTTTGCCGAATTAAAAATAGCGATTGTTTCAATAGAAATAGTCGCTTTTTTATTTAAAGTTTAGTTAAAGTACAACGACACAGTTTTTTATATCTTCGTTGGAATTTTAATATTAAATAATTACTTCCATTTCTACATCAAATGAAAAAAATAATATTTCTTTTTAGTTTTTTAGGATTTATAAGTTGTAAATCGTTTGATCAAATAAGTCAAATTGAAACTCAAAAACCGATTCAAAATGAATATTTTACTGTTGCTTTCGGTTCCTGCGACGACCAAAAAATTAAAAATGAACTTTGGCCAGCGATAGATGAAAATCATCCTTCTGTTTGGATTTGGGGAGGCGATAATGTGTATTCCGATACATCAGACATGCATTTTCTTAAAAATAATTATGATATTCAGAAACAAGATTCTGATTATCTCAAATTTATTAAAGACAAAATCGTTTTAGGAACGTGGGACGATCACGATTTTGGTGTGAATGACGGCGGGGAAGAATATCCTTTTAAAAGAAAAAGTCAACAGTTATTATTAGATTTTTTAGGAACTTCAAAAAAGGCTCCGGAACGAAAAAGAGACGGAATTTATACTGCAAAAACCATTGTTGTTGATGGAAATAAAGTCAAAATAATTGTATTGGATTCTCGTTTTTTTAGAACAGCACTTACAAAAGCGACCGATTCAAAAAAGCGTTTTCAACCCAATAAATATGGTGAAGGAACAGTATTGGGAAAGGCACAATGGAATTGGCTAAAGAAAGAACTTAGAAATTCCGATGCTCAATTTAACGTCATAGTAAGCAGTATTCAGTTTTTATCCGATAAACATGGTTTTGAAGCCTGGGGAAATTTCCCTCATGAAATAGAAAAATTAGAGCAATTAATAATTTCCACCAAAGCTCAAGGTACTTTTATAATATCGGGAGATCGTCATATTGCTACATTTTCTGCCAAAAATGTTGCTAAATTAGCGTATCCGTTAATAGATTTTACCTCGAGTGGATTGACACATACTTATACTACTTTTTCTGGTGAAGAAAATCCTTATGTCAAAGGAGAAGTGATAAAAGATATCAATTTTGGATTATTAAAATTTGACTTTAAAAACAATAAGGTAATTATGGAAATTAGAGGAAAACAAAATAAATTGCTTCAAGAATATGTTCAGATATATCCCGGAAAATAAATTTAAGGAATTTTATTTCTATAATTTGAAGGCTATTTTTGTCCAAAATAAATTCATTATGAAAAAACAGTGCAGTCTTATTTTTATCTCATTTCTCATCTTTAATGGTGTAAATGCGCAAGGCCTTCTAGATACAAAAGAAGAAATATTTACTAGACAAGATACGATACGTGGCAGTATTACCAAAGAAAGAGCTTGGTGGGATGTAAAAAACTACCATCTTGATATTAAAGTAAATCCCGCAGACAGCACTATTTCTGGTTCGAATACCATAAAATATCAGGTATTACAGGAATACAACAATATGCAAATTGATTTACAGAATCCCATGGAAATTTTTAAAGTTATTCAAGATGGAAAATCTTTAAAATACAGAAGAGAAGGAAATGCATTTTTTATTGAATTACTTGCTCTCCAAACAAAAGGTGCAATAAAAGAACTAACCATACATTATGGAGGAAAACCAAAAGTTGCGGTAAATCCGCCATGGGATGGAGGAATCACTTGGAAAAAAGACAATAATGGTATGCCTTTTATTGCTTCTTCATGTCAAGGATTAGGAGCGAGTGTTTGGTGGCCAAACAAAGATCACATGTATGACGAAGTGGAAAATATGCTGATTAGCGTAAATGTTCCTAAAAATTTGACAAATGTATCGAATGGACGTCTGACTAGTGTTAAACAACTAAAAGACGGGACAAAAACTTATAATTGGTATGTGTCAAATCCAATTAATAATTATGGCGTAAACATAAATATAGGAGATTATGTTTCATTTTCAGAAAAATATAAAGGAGAAAAAGGGATTTTGGATTGCACGTATTATGTTTTGAGAGACAATTTGGCGAAAGCCAAAAAACAATTTCAAGATGTTCCAAGGATGCTAAAGGCTTTTGAGCACTGGTTTGGGCCGTATCCTTTTTATGAAGACAGTTACAAACTTGTTGAAGCTCCATATTTAGGAATGGAACATCAAAGTTCAGTAACTTATGGAAACAAATTTCAAAATGGTTATTTAGGTCGTGATTTGAGCGGAACGGGTTGGGGATTAAAATTCGATTTTATTATAATTCACGAATCTGGACATGAGTGGTTTGCCAATAATATCACGTATAAAGATATTGCTGATATGTGGATTCACGAAAGTTTTACGAACTATTCTGAAAGTCTTTTTGTCGAATATTATTATGGAAAAGAAGCAGGATTTGAGTACGTGAGAGGAACCAGAAAAAATATCCAAAATGACAAACCAATAATCGGAAATTACGATGTAAATAATGAAGGTTCAGGCGATATGTATCCTAAAGGCGCCAATATGATTCACACGATACGCCAATTAGTAAATGATGATGAAAAATGGAGAGGGATTTTAAGAGGTTTGAACAGTACTTTTTATCACCAAACGGTAACTACAAAACAAATTGAGAATTATATGAGTCAAAAAGTCGGACTCGATTTATCAACTGTTTTTAATCAGTACTTACGAGACACCAGAATTCCTACACTGGAATATTTTTTCAAGGATAATCAACTGGTGTATCGCTGGACAAATTGTGTAGCTGGTTTTAATATGCCCGTCAAAGTAACTCTAAACGGAAAAGAAGAATTGTTGCAACCGGAAATAAAATGGAAGAGTCTTCCAGCAAATACTGAAAATTCAAAATTGGAAACAGACAAAAATTTTTATGTCGCCAGTTTTGATATAACAGAGTAAATCCAGAAATTAAGGCCTAAATTTTATGAAGGTATCTTTTTTTTTAAATAAAGAATGAAAACTTTTATGATTTTTACAGTAAATATAAAACCGCAGAATTGAGTGATTTGGGAAAAAAATTATTGGGAGCAGAGAAGTGGTAATAAAAAAGGGATACTAACATATCCCTTTTTTAAATTTATTTTTCGTTAAAACTATTTAGATCAAGTTTTTCCTAATGTATTTAAAACTTGTTGCAGCAGACTCTATTGGATTTGGTTTGTAATTTGATTCGTGT
Source organism: Flavobacterium sp. DSP2-3-1 (assembly GCF_049896865.1). Lineage (NCBI taxonomy): Bacteria > Pseudomonadati > Bacteroidota > Flavobacteriia > Flavobacteriales > Flavobacteriaceae > Flavobacterium > Flavobacterium sp. DSP2-3-1. Next base: position 131,380 of record NZ_JAFCVD010000005.1, read on the forward strand.
TCCAAAAAGAAACGTTTCATCCCAGCAAGTTTAGCTTGAGCAAAAATCGATTTAAAATCTATAGTTCCAGTTCCTATTTCTGCATTCCAATCTGGATTAACTTTATCCATATCTTTTACATGCCACATAGAGAAACGTCCGGGATATTTTTGGAATAATTGCAGTGGATCATTTCCAGAGCGAACTACCCAATATAAATCCATTTCAAAATCAACTAAGTTTTCATCAGTTTCATTTAATAAAATCTCATATCCATTGGTTGAACCAAATTTAGTAAATTCAAAATCATGATTGTGATATGCTAATTTCAAACCTCCTTCTTTACAAAGTTCTCCTACTTTATTAATTTGTAAGGCTAATTTTTTATAGGCATCACCAGTAGTTCCGCGCAATTCTGAAACGATATATGGCACCGTCACATATTCACTTCCTAACTGATTTGCGGTTTCTACATAATATTTTACAAGATCAGTGGAACCATCTTTAATCATCGAATTGAAATCGAAATGATTACTCGTTGCTTTTAAACCGTTATCATCCAATATCGATTTAAAATCACGTACTGAAGTTCCAAAAAAGCCTTTATCTACCGAATAACCAAAAGTTTCCACTTCGCAAAATCCAGCTTTACCAACTTGAGCTAAAACACCTTTAACATCTTTTGGTAACGTGTCACGCAAGGTCCATAGTTGAATTCCGATATTTCTACTTTTTGAGTCAAAAGCAAATGTAGGAACAAGTGCTAATGCGCCTAGAGCCAAACCAGTATTAATTAAAAATTCTCTTCTCTTTATCATGAGTTGTTTTTTAGATTGGTTAAATATCACAAATAGTAATAGCTTGTTGTAGTGCGGCTAATTTGTCCGGGTTTTTTGGTACAAATTCTTGTCCTACATAACCTTTAAAACCAGTTTTTGCAATTGCTTTCATAATTGCGGAGTAATTTAATTCTTGTGTATCATCAATTTCATTTCGTCCCGGAACGCCGGCCGTATGATAATGTGCAATATATTGATGATTGTCCCTTATGTTTCTAATCACATCACCTTCATCGATTTGCATGTGATAAATATCATAAAGAAGTTTAAAGTTTTCTGAATTCAAGCGTTTTGCTAATGCTACTCCCCAGGATGTTCTGTCACATTGGTAATCTTTATGATCAATTTTGCTGTTTAGCAATTCCATTACTAAAATCACATTATGCTTTTCAGCCAATGTAATTAGTTTTTGCAAACCGATAACACAATTGTTCCATCCTTCTTCATCAGTTATTCCTCGACGGCTTCCGCTAAAGCAAATTAGGTTTTTATAACCTGCTTTTGCTACCATCGGAATCATTTCAGTGTAGTTTTTTAATAGCGTTTCGTGGAATTTAATATCATTAAAACCATCTACTAAATTAATCTCTGCACCGTTGCACATTGTAGAAACAAGATCATATTTCTTCAATGTTGGCCAATCTTTAGGACCTACTAAATCAATCCCGGTAATTCCCATCTTTTTAGATTCGATGCAAAGAGTATCTAAATCTATGTCATTAAAACACCACCGAGAAACGGAGTGATTTATATTTCCTTTTAATTTACCCAATTGTATTGCTGTTTCTTTTTTTGGCATAGCCAAAGCAGAAAATCCAGAAGGAATTCCCATCGCAACTGTTCCGGCTACTATTCCTTTTATGGCAGATCTTCTATTTAAATTAGTACTCATTTTTAATTTTTATACAGCAGAAGTGGATTCTTCTCCTTTGTTTTTTTCATTAAATAAAAGTGCAAAAAGTAAGAACACTGCCATAGCAATTCCAGCAGGAATAATCCATACCATCTGCCAGTTTACAGCACCGTCTGCCAGCTTATAATTATCTGTAATATAACCTGCAACAGCAAAACCTATTAGCATACCAACTCCATAAGTAGCTAATGTAATGAGACCCTGAGCAGCACTTTTATATTTTTCTCCCGCTTTTGAATTGGTGTAAATTTGACCCGATACAAAAAAGAAATCATAACAAATACCGTGAAGCGCAATACCTATAATTAACATGAAACTTAAGTCTCCACCATTGCCGTAAGCAAATAAAACGTATCGAATTGCCCAAGCTAACATCCCGATTAAAATCGTTTTTTTGAAACCAAAACGCGTAAAGAACACAGGAATCAATAACAAGAATAAGGCTTCCGATATTTGTCCAATTGCCATTTTCCCCGTCGGATTTTCAACACCTGCTTCAGTTAAAAAGAGATTAGCATTTTGATAATAAAAAGCAAGAGGAATACAAATTAGAATAGATGACACAAAAAATATTGCAAAGTTTTTATCTTTTAATAATTTTAAAGCATCAAGACCTATAATGTCTCCAATTTTTATTTTTTCATCATTAACTTTTGGTGGTGTTTTTGGCAATGAAAAGCTAAATAAACCTAATATAAAAGCAGCAATACCAGCTAGTAAAAAAGTATTTTTAAGTAAACCTGAACTTATTCCTGCGGCAGAATCCCAATGAAATAAATAACTGATTGACAGTCCCGCAATGATCCAGCCAATAGTTCCCCAAACTCTAATGTTAGAAAACTCTTTTTCCGGATCTTTCATTTGATTGAAAGAAACTGAGTTGACTAAAGCCAACGTTGGCATGTATAAAATCATGTAACTTAAAACATAAGTGTAGAACATTCCAACTTCTTCCGATTGATACATTTGATACATTAAAAAGGCACCTGTGAGATGAAGAATTCCCAAAATCTTTTCTGCATTAAAATACCGGTCAGCTATTAAACCTATGATGAAAGGTGCAACAATGGCGCCCCAGGATTGCGTAGAAAAAATAGCGGCAGTTTCTGAACCCGATGCTTTTAAGTTATTTCCCAGAAATGTTCCAAGGGTTACAAACCATGCGCCCCAGATAAAAAATTCTAGGAACATCATTATGGATAATTTTATTCGGATGGTGCTATTCATTGGTTGGTTAATTTTTATTTTGGTTTGGTTAGTTTTAGTTTTTTTTAATACTTTTTATTCAATTACATTCCGGCCTCGCATCCGGTTGTAATTTTCATAGTATTCCATTCTTTAATCATGATGTTTCTGAACCAGACATTGTCACCGTGATCTTGCAAAGCAATTTTTCCTTTTTTGAAAGCTGCAAAACCAGGCCAAGTAGCAAATTTACTGCCGGCAACTAAATTTTTGAAATTAGCATCCCAAAGTGTTGTTTCAACAACTTTTACACCATTAACTAACATTGTAAGTTTTCCGAATTTACATACAATATCAACAGAATTCCATTCTCCAACAGGCTTTACTGGTTCTGAAGTGCTTTTTACTAAATCATACAAATCACCAGCTCTGTGTTTTTCAATTTTACCGTCAGGGTGACCTTCATTATCTAACACTTGCATTTCAAGACCTGTTTCATAGGTATTTTTAAATTTTGTCAAATCCTCGTAAACGAAGAAAATAATACCACTGTTCGCATTTGCTGCTACTTTCCATTCTAATTTCAAATGAAAATTCTCGTATTCAACATCGGTTACAAGATCGCCTCCTTGACCATTCTGGGCAGCAGTAGGATCAAAATGCAATATGCCATTTTCAACTTTCCAACCTGAACCAGCTGTTTTTTTTCCGTAAGAATGCCATCCTGCTGTGGATTGTCCATCAAAAATTGATTTAAATCCTTTGGCTATTGGTGCTTGTTGTGCATTTGCGGTTTGAATCATTAGTATAACAATTAATAAGGTACAAATATTTTTAATCATTTTTAAGTTTTTGAATTAATAATTAATCTTGTTTATAAAGTTAAAGCTTTCCAACCTTGGCGATAGTCTCGCTTCACAAATTGATTAACTTCGTCAAAATTGGTTATTCTCATGGCATCATTATCCCATAGTAATTTTGCTGAACGGCCCGGATACACTTCTTCTCCAAGCTCTTCTCTCATTACATCATAACCTCTGATAGCAAGATTTGCCATCAATAATGCTTCTGTTAAAGGACCTGCAATTTCAAAAGGAGAACTTAACTCTTTTTTTCCATAACCTGCAATTGCTGCTTCAATCCATTGCTTGTAATGTCCTTCGGAACCATCGATTACTCTTGCATATTTTTGAGCAACTTGTAAATTTTCATTTTTGCTTAGAGGAAGCAAACGCGGATTTAAACCATAAGTATCACACATCATTTTTCCTTTTGTACCTGTGAACAATGTTCCATTTCCGCCATCGCCAAAAATTTCATTCGAACCTAATTCAGAAGGTCTTTCAGGTTGGATTCCTCCATCCATCCAATGTACTGCGATGTCACCATTAGTTTTTTCAGTTTTTGGAAAAGTTAATGTAACGTGACTAGAAGGTGGACAACTCTCAGGAAAATATCCTCTTTGAAATTCATCTACGTATACAGAACCTACACTACATTGTACATCTTTGGCATATTTTAAGTTTAATACACTAAAAGGAGCTTCTAGCAGGTGACAACCCATATCTCCTAAGGCACCAGTACCATAATCCCACCATCCTCGCCAGTTGAAGGGCACTAATTTATTTACATACTCTTTGTAAGGAGCGGTTCCCAACCACAAATCCCAATTTAATTCACTTGGAATATCGGCTTTATTGGCAGACCACGGAATACCTTGAGGCCAAACCGGGCGGTCTGTCCATGCATGTATCGTATGAACATCACCAATTAAACCTGCATCATACCATTCTTTCATTATTCGGGTACCATCATTTGAGGCACCTTGATTTCCCATTTGCGTAACCACCTTATATTTTTTGGCAGCTTGAGTCAAAATACGAGCTTCGTAAATATCATGTGCCATAGGTTTTTGAACATATACATGTTTGCTTAATTGCATAGCAGCAAGCGCTTGTATAGCATGGTTATGGTCCGGAGTAGAAACTGAAACTGCATCGAAATTTTTATGTTCTTTGTCTAACATTTCGCGCCAATCCGTGTAAAATTTAGCTTTAGGAAATGCATTTACACTTGCAGCGGCTCTTCTGGTATCAACATCACATAAAAAAGAAATATCAGCTTTTCCACTGCTGGCGAACATAGCGATATCAGATTTACCTTTTCCGCCAACGCCAATACTGGCTATTGATAAACGATCGCTTGGTGCAACGAATCCTCTTCCTAAAACATGACGGGGAACAATCATAAAAGCTGCGGCAGCTATAGCAGTTGTTTTTATAAAATCACGACGGTTATTTGTGATTTTATCTTCTTCTTTTTGTTTCATTTATTTTTAATCTAGTTTGGTTAATAGCAATAGAATAGTGTCACATCATAACTTTATATTCTGCATAATAACGTTATACAGAATATATAAAAGCGTCTTTTGATTTATTTTTTTAAGGATAAAATATACTTTGCCATCGAATTTGCATCATTCTTTTTAAGCGAAGCATGCGCAGACATAGGTATTGTTCCCCAAACTCCTGAACCACCTTTTATTATTTTACCAGATAAATAAGTAATATTTTTATCGTTCGAAGGATATTTTTTTGCAATATCTAAGTAGGAGGGGCCTATTAGTTTCTTGTCTAGTTTATGACACCCAACACAATCCGATTTAGCGATTAATTTTTCACCATCAGATGTTTGAAAAATCGCTGTTGTTTTTTTAGTAGCTTTAATATATTTTGTATCTAAATTATCATTAGAAAATGAGGTTAAGCTAATTAAAGCAACCCCAAAAAGCAAATATTTTAATTTCATTTTCATTTATATTTAAGTTTTATAATCCTAAGTTTTTTTTGTTAAAAGCTTTATTTGTTTCCACAGCAGCAAAATCATCAAATGCTTTGTCGGTAACTTTTATGATATGGTTTTTTATAAATGCAGCGCCTTCTCTAGCGCCATCCTCTTGATTTTTAATGCAACATTCCCATTCCATAACAGCCCAGCCTTTGTAATCATATTGTGCCAGTTTGCTAAAAATAGTTTTAAAATCAATTTGACCATCTCCAGGGGAGCGATAACGGCCCGCACGATTTACCCAACTTTGATATCCTCCAAAAGTTCCTTGTTTTCCTGTAGGATTAAACTCGGCATCCTTTACGTGAAACGCTTTTATTCGTTCATGATAAAAATCAATGTATTGAATGTAATCTAACTGTTGTAAGACAAAATGGGACGGGTCATACAACAAACACGCTCTGGAATGATTATTTACGGCTTTTAAAAACATTTCATAGGTTTCCCCATCAAACAAATCTTCGCCAGGATGAATTTCATAACAAAGATCAACCCCATTTTCGTCAAATTCGTTTAAAATTGGTAACCAACGTTTGGCTAATTCAGCAAAACCATCTTCAACTAAGCCGGGTGGCCTTTGAGGCCAAGGATGAAAATATTGCCAAAGTAAAGAACCACTAAAGGTGGCATGAGCATTTAAACCTAAATTTTGGGATGCCTTAGCTGCATATTTTAATTGTTGGACAGCCCATTCTTGTCTCGCTTTTGAATTTCCATGAACGTTTACCGGAGCAAAAGCATCAAAAAAATCATCATAAGCGGGGTGAACGGCTACTAACTGTCCTTGCAGATGCGTAGACAATTCTGTAATTTCCAGTCCATAAGTAGCGATGGTACCTTTAAGTTCATCTGCATAGGTTTTGCTTTCGGCGGCTTTTTGTAAATCAATGAAACGGGTATCTAATGTTGGCATTTGAATACCTTTAAAACCTAAATCAGCGGCCCACTTACAAATCCCATCTAAAGAATTAAAAGGCGCTTCATCACTTATAAATTGGGCTAAAAATACTGCTGGACCTTGTATTGTTGTCATATTATGTTTGTCTAAACTTTTGTGAATTCCTAATTAATTACAAAACGTAAGGAGTCCATTTTTTATCAGATTGTGATGATGCTACTACGTTATCAATAAATGCCATTCCTCTTACTCCATCTTCAACAGAAGGAAAGTCTAACATTTCAGCAGTAGGTGTTGTACCATCTAATTTGCAGTTGAGGGTTAAAGCAAAGTTGCGATAAATATTAGCAAATGCTTCTAAATAACCTTCGGGATGTCCTCCTGGAGTTCTACAATTGTGTGTTGCAAATGAAGATAAATGTGCATAGTTAGATCCCGCTCTTAAAACCTGAGTTGGTTCATCTAGCCACCTAACTGTTAAAGTATTGGGATCGTGTTGAAACCATTCGATTCCACCTTTTTCGCCATAGATTCTTATTCTTAATGCATTTTCTTCTCCGGCAGCTACTTGCGAAGCCATTAAAACTCCTTTTGCTCCATTGTCAAACTTTAGTAATACAGCTCCATCATCATCCATTACGCGACCTTCAACGAGGGTGTCCAATTCTGCACATACGTCTGTAATTTTTGCACCGGTAATATATTCGGCTAAATGTGCTGCATGAGTTCCAATGTCACCCATTACTGAACTTTTTCCGGATTTAGTAGGATCCGTTCTCCAAGCTGCTTGCGCATTACCCTCTCTTTCAGAAAGTTTACTCAACCAACCTTGCGGATATTCAACCCAAACTTTTCTAATTTTTCCTAATTTTCCTTCATTAACCATTGCTTTGGCTTGCTTGACCATTGGGTAGCCGGAGTAGGTATGTGTTAAACAAAGAATTAATCCTGTTTCTTCTACTTTTTGCTGCAATAGTTTTGCCTCTTCCAACGAAAAAGTCATTGGTTTTTCAATTACTACATTAAAACCATGATCCAAAGCCATCATCGCAGGAGCAAAATGAGCAAAGTTTGGTGTAACAATAGTAACAAAATCGATTCTTTCGTCAGCAGGTAAAGCCGCTTCCGCTTTAATCATTTCGTCAAACGTTAAATATGTTCTTGATTCCGGAAGAAACAAGGCTTTACCAGAGGCTATTGCGGTTTCTGGTTTTATACTTAATGCACCACACTTTAATTCAATTAATCCATCCATATTGGCGGCTAAACGGTGAATTGCACCAATAAAGGCATCTTGGCCACCACCAACCATTCCCATTCTTAATTTTCTCATCCTGATGAACCTAAATATTTCCTTTTTTTAATTCTTTTACTGCGTAATCGCAAGCACGTGCCGTTAAAGCCATAAATGTTAATGATGGATTTTGACAAGCGATGGAAGGCATACAAGACCCATCCGTAACGAATACATTACTCACTTCGTGCATTTGATTCCATTTATTTAAAACTGAATCCTTCGGGTCATTACCCATTCTGGCAGTACCCATTTCGTGGATAGCCATTCCAGGATAATAATCATTATCATAGGTTTGTATATTTTTAATTCCTGAAGCTTCCAGCATTTCTGCGGCATCATTCATCATATCTTCCCTCATTTTAGCTTCGTTATCTTTAATTTCGCAGTCAATTGCTAAAACAGGTTGTCCCCATTTATCTTTTTTAGTATGGTCGATATATACTTTATTTTCGTAATACGGTAGCATTTCTCCAAAACCACCTAATCCCATACTCCAAGAATCAGCTGGTAATGACATGGTAGATTTGAAATTTTCACCAAAAGCCAATTCGGCAACTTCTTTATGCCACGATCCTCTACTGGCACCACCTTGATATCCAAAACCTCTTAAATAATCTCGTTTATCATTTCCTACATTTTGGTATCTTGGAATATAAATACCATTAGCTCTTCTTCCGTACGTGTATTTATCTTCAAAACCTTCAGCTGTTCCTTCTGCACCACAACGGAAATGATGATCCATAAGATTATGGCCTAATTGTCCGCTGGCATTACCCATTCCATTCGGATGCGCTTCTGAAGTTGAATTTAATAAAAGGAATGTTGATCCTAAAGTGGATGCGTTCACAAAAACAATTTTAGCATAAAACTCCATGGTTTCATTTGTTTCTGCATCAATAACCATAACACCTTTTGCTTTTTTAGTGTCTTTATCATAAATAATATGATTCACAATAGAGTAGGGTCTCACGGTCAATCTATTGGTTGCCATTGCAGCAGGTAGTGTAGAAGATTGGGTGCTAAAATATGCACCAAATGGACAGCCTCGACTGCATAAATTTCTGTACTGACAGCTGCCACGCCCTTTGTGGGGTACAGTTAAGTTAGCAGTACGACCAATTGTAAGAATACGGGTTTTATTATAATGTTTTTCTAATCTTTCTTTAACTGATTTTTCAACACAATTTAAATCCATTGGAGGCAAAAATTTACCATCCGGTAATAGGGGCCAATTTTCTGCTTGACCACTTATTCCTACGAATTTCTCTACATAATCATACCACTTGGTAAGGTCTTTATATCGAATAGGCCAGTCATTTCCATGACCATCTTTGGCATTATCTTCAAAATTATGGTCACTAAAACGGTAACTTTGACGGCCCCACATTAAAGATTTTCCACCCACATGAAATCCTCTGTACCAATCAAAACGTTTGTCTTCTGTATAGGGACATTCCAAGTCATTCACCCACCATTTTTCGGTAGCTTCATTGTATGGATAATCTCTTGTTTGAACAGGATGGGTTCTTTTTTGTTCTTCGGTAAGCTTGCCTGCGCGTTCAAATTCCCATGGTGCTTTCATGGCCGATTCATAATCTTTGATGTGCTCAATATTCATTCCGCGTTCTAACATCAAAACTTTTAATCCTTTTTCGGTAAGTTCTTTTGCAGCCCATCCACCACTAATTCCAGATCCTACAACAATAGCATCATACGTATTTTCCTCTTTCAAATTGGTATTTATATTCACGGGTATTATTTTTTATTTAATAAAATAGTTTCTAACAGTAGGTTCTAATAAGACTAGTTGGTTGCCCAAGCTTTTTGTCCGGGTTTGTAGTCTGCACTACCATCGTAGCGTCCCGGAACTGGAAGATATTCACGAGCCTGTGTGCAGCCTATTTCTGAAGAATAATACCCTAAAATTGTTAAATCTCTTGCAATCAAAAAGAAAGAAGGTGCTTTATTGGTAGCAATTGCCTCATCCCTTAATGAGGTCAATAGTTTTTGACGTTCTTCAACGGACATTGACAAAAAGTCTTTATTGAATTCTTTAGAACATTTATATTGCATTGCTTTTAATCCTGAGGCAAAAATTTCTTGCATATTTGCAGGATAACAATCTCTAATAATCATTGGAATAAAAGCACCGAGTCCTGCAGCTTTTGCTCCGGGCGAAGATGCTGTTGTCGGGATGATGATATCGGCGAATTCAGCCAAAATCTCTTCATCCGTAGCAGAAAAAGACACCTGATTTTTTTCTTTTTCGGGTAAAGTAAAACTTTCAAACAAAACGCCCATTGTAGTTGCTGAGATTGCGCCTCCCATCAAAAACGCAACGTTTTTAAGTGCTTCTCTTCTATTCATTTGTTAATTATTAAAGTTGTTGATTATTCTTAAATTATTATAACCTTACAATAATAAAGAAAAAAAAAACACCTTAATTTTATTTATGTTAAATTATTGAATAATTCCATATTTTTCAAATTATTAAGGGAAACACTTTAAAAAATTCATAAAAGTGTCGCTGGAATCTAAGATTTTAAATAAAAAATTATATTTCTTAAAGAAAAAAGGAAGAAAAACCGCTCTTAAAAATGAAATTAATATAATATTAGCGAGTATTTTACTATAAGATATTGTTGAACATTCGTTAAAATAATTTTCAATGCGTTAAAATGACATTATCGGTTAAAATAAGCATGTAAAGAGTTAGAAATTTTTTTGCTAGATAATTAGTAAAAAAGGCTTCGATGATAAAAAATGAAAAGATAATTAAAAACTTTAATCAATGTTAAAAAATGGAAATATTAAGATTCAATTTAAGTTTATCTTTCAAATAAACCAAGCGTACCACCAACCCAATCTTTGTCCTTGTTGAATTTTACGCCAATCATTTCACCTCGACTCAAACGGACCAAGTTGCAGCATAGAGTAGGAGCGATATCGTCTTTTTTCCAAACACAAAGTACACGTACTTCGGCTTTTACTTTTCCGTCTGGAGATTGCACAATTGGAATGTAATTTACCTTTTTTTGAAGAATATAAAGTTCTTTTTCAACAACTGATTCAATATCCTCCTTGGTTACATGGAAAATAACTCCTGTTCCTGAAAATGAAAAAAGCGGTTTTAAAACATAGTTTTCTAAATCCTGAGGTATTTCTTTTAGGTCACTTAGTAAAGTTGTGTCTATAAAATATTTCCCTTTCAATAAAGGTAAAATAAATTTACTGATTCTAAAAAACCAATTGGGATGACCCGCCCATTCCACATCTAAATCATCTGAGAAACTAAAATTAAGTTGTAAATCGGTTCTCAGATTTAATTCATCAAAAATAACCCGATTATAAATTCTTTTTATAAGAATTTCATCGCCTGCTAAATTTTTATAGAACAGTTGTTTGCCTTTTTTTATCAACTCCGTCACGCAAACAATTGGGATTCCAATATCTCTTTTGCAGTAATAAAAATCAATTTTGGTGTTTTGTTTTTCGGGTTCAATTTCAAGAAGAATAACATTTTCTTTTGGATGATTGTTGCAAATTGCTTCTTCTAAAATATCCAAATATTTCAGTTGTGTAATGTCAGTTATAAATGGAGTCAGTTCCTTAAGAATCGGATAGTGATTCTTGAACTTTTCATACACATTCAACTGATAATTGTACAAAGAAGGAAATCCTTGCACTTCAATCAGTTTAGGAATAATTTTTCCTTCTTCTTCACAAATGCCAAAATCGATCGCTAGAAAAGTAGAATGGTCGTCCTCATTTGGTACTTTTAAGTTTAATTCTAATGATTTGTTGGTAAGTAACTTAAAGTCTTCTTTTTGAATAAAAGCTACAACTTCATTACAACCTTCAATCAATTGGGACTGCAACTCTTTTGAAATAAAAAAAGGGGTTTCCGCCAACCTGAAAGTAGGTAGGTAATTAAAATCGGAAGCAATATCATCTTTGAATTCCTGATATTTTTTTTCTGTAAATTGAGCATTAAATAACTCCCGATATTTTGAAATCATTTGCAAGGATTGTATTAATTAGAAAGCATTTTTTTTGTTTTCATCAAATCGTTAATTGCTATTCTGAGGAAATTTGGTATCAAGGTTTCATTAGTTCTGTAAATTTTATCATCATCTAATAAATCTTCCAGCATGTTTCTGAATTTCTTTTTCCCTTTCATTTTCTTGATTTTTTCCTTCGCTACTTTGTTTCTCATGTGAGCAACAAAGCTTATCGGATCCGCTTCAGGATGAAATTGAGTACCTACAAAGTAGTCTGTAAATCGAACCGCCATAATCGCGCGTTCGTATTGCACGTGATCCCTGATTTTTTCTAATGAAATAATCTTAGCTCCTTTTTTAGCAAAAATACTAAGTTTTGGTTGTACCACTTGATAATCCCTGGAATCAATGGCATAAAAAGGATCCGCCAAACCTTCAAATAAAGAATCTGTTTGGCCTTCTTTCGTTTTGTGCATGGTCATCACACCAAAAGAAGTATCATTTCTTTTGGTTATTGTGGCCAATCCAAAATGCAAACAAGCCATCTGAAACGAGTGACAAATAAACAAAACATGTTTTTTAACAGCGTTCTCCATATTCCATTTGTTCAAAGAATCAATAAATTCATAATATTTGACATCCCAATCTCCATCTCCAATTAATGGATTTCCTGGTCCTCCGGTTGAAATATAAATGTCGAATTTTTTTATTTCCGGCAAGTGACATTTTCCGCGAACATCAAATATTTCAAAACCGACGACGGGATTAAACCGATTGACAATATCAATAATACATCGCATTCCCTGATTAGGTTCTCCGTTGTACATATCCAAAAGCGCTATTTTTATGATTTTATTCGACATAATTGTTTTTAAAAATAATGCGCAAAGATAATTTATATTTTATAATCCATTGGTAAATTGACCAGTTATAAAGTCCACCACTTTAGAAAGATCGCCAGTTTCTTCGAAAACAGCCAATTGTTTGTCCGCTCCAGTTCCGTTTTTCAAAATTTCATGAACATAATTAATATCGTCACGACTGCCTAATTCATCTACAACATCATCAATGAAATCAAGCAATTCCAAAATAAGCATTTTAGTTTCAACTTCTTTTTGCATACCAAAATCAATCATATTATTCTCAATCCCGTAACGTGCTGCCCGGAATTTATTTTCTTTTATCAAAGCCAGTCTATAAACATTAAAACTAGTATTGTTCATATTCAATTTGTAGAGTTTGGCCACAATTGCCTGAATGATGGCAACTATACAAATAGTTTCATCGACGGTCAAGCACATGTCACAAATCCTGAATTCTATTGTGTTATAAAACGGATGCAAGCGTAAATCCCACCAAATTTTCTTTGGATTATCAATGCAATTTGTTTTTATCAAAGTATCTAAATAGTTCTCGTACGAACTTACTGAATCAAAATATTCCGGCAAACCTGTTCTGGGGAACTTATCAAAAACTTTGGTTCTAAATGATTTATAACCTGTTTTTCTTCCTTCCCAAAAAGGTGAATTTGTCGAAAGTGCAAAGATGTGAGGGAGAAAATAGGTAGCCTGATTCATCAATTGCAAACCGATTTCACGATTTTCAATTCCTACATGGCAATGCATTCCAAAAATCAAATTAGAACGCGCAGCATCTTGCAGTTCATTAACAATATCGTGGTATCGCGGATCATCAGTTATCGGTTGATCCTGCCATTTTGAAAAAGGATGTGTTCCGGCACCACCAACAATAAGGTTTTGTTTCTCCGCTAATTCAACGATTTTAGAGCGTAAAAACCGAATCTCATTTTTGGCATCATTAACGCTATGACAAATATTAGTTCCTACTTCCACCACAGATTGGTGCATTTCGGCCTTCACCTGCTCGTTTAAAATTATTTTGGCACCATCCACAATTTTTGACAAATGCGACCGTAAATCTCTTGTATCAGGGTCAATTATTTGATATTCTTCTTCAACACCTAGTGTAAAAACTGGTAATTTTTTCATTATTTTATTTTTTTAGGAGCTAATTACTTCGTCAGTTCGCTTCGCTCGTGTCCCGCTTTCCGTTACAATCTTTACAGGCCTTAAAAGCAGGCCCACAAAGGATTTACACTTTAATCGGTGCTAGGGTATTTTGTAATTTATAAAATTTTATTTCCCAGCAACAGCATCTTTAATAAAAGTTCCCCATGTCAAGTTCATTTTTCCTGATTTTTGCTTTTTTGCGGCAGCAATAGCCATTTTCGAAGCCTCTTCAACCACCCATTCAAAGTTTTCAGCACCAACCGAAGTTAATTCGGCGTCAGGTGCGGGATTTCCAAAATCAATGGCGTAAGGAATACCGTCACGAACGGCAAATTCTACTGTATTAAAATCATATCCCAATCCTTTGCAAAGTCGTAAAGTATAATCTTTTATGGTTGCTAATAATTTTTTATCCACAAGCGGTCCATCGATTACATAGCGTAAATGATGCGGATTTCTTGGTTCATATTGCATTATTCGCACCGCTTTGCAACCCAAACAATAAACTCTGAAATATTCCGTAAAAACAATTTCTTCTTGAAGCATCATCACCAATTGTCCAGTTTCCTGATGCTTTTCCCAGAATTCCTCAATATTTTCCAATCGATACACATTTTTCCAGCCACCTCCAGCATACGGTTTCATGTATGCAGGAAATCCAATATAGTCAAAGATTCCTTCCCAGTCCATTGGATATTTTAGGTTTCGGAATGATTTTCCGGTCGTGTCCGTAGGATGTTCAGCCGAAGGAAGAATTACGGTTTTAGGTAAAGGTACGCCGAGCGTATCTGCCAAGGAGTTATTGAAAAATTTATCATCGGCGCTCCACCAAAACGGATTGTTAATTACATTTGTTCCTGTTAAAGCCGCATTTTTTAAATAGGCACGATAAAAAGGGACATCTTGCGAAATTCGGTCAATAATTACTGCGTATTCTCCGTCTTGATTTTGAACTACTTTATCAATAGCCACTGCCTCAGCAATAATTCCTTTTTCGTTTTTTGAATTGACACGATCAATAAATGCTTGAGGAAAGGTGTCTTCCATTCCAAATAAAATTCCAATTTTTTTCATTTTGATGTGTTTATAATTTTAAAAAAATTTAATTCTTGATAAATAATGCGGGAACATTTCCTTCCAAATCGGCCAGTCGTGTTTTTGTTCCTGACGAATATCTAACCAATGATGTAGGTGTCTGTCGCCTAAAACTTTGCTTAATTTTAGATTGGCATCGAAACAAATGTCCCAATTAGAAGTTCCTAAAACGATGTCAATATTCCATAATTCATAATCATCTAGACCGTATAAATAATCTTCTGGACTGTTGTAAAATACATCTTCGTTGTGAAAACCATCCAAAAAACTCTTAATATTAAAAGCGCCACTCATAGAAAAAAGATGACTTACATAAGCTGGATGACGAAAAGCAAAATTTGCAGCATGATAGCCGCCAAAACTGCAGCCAGCCATAGCTACTTTGCCTGAGGGAGTGTTGTTCTTTGCCTTTTCAACAATTTCGTGACAAATCATTCTATCGTATTTTACGTGATTTTCGATACGGTGAATAGGATGTATATTTTTATTGTAAAAACTATCTTTGTCAATACTATCCGGGCAAAATATTTGAATTAACCCTTGCTCAAGGTACCATTTTGCAGATTCTATCAATCCCATATCTTTGTTTTCATGGTAACTTCCCATAGAAGTTGGAAATAAGATTACAGGATATCCAGCATGTCCAAAAACCAACATTTCAATATCTCTATTTAAATTGGGGGAATACCATTTGAAATATTCTTCCTTCATAAAATTATTTTTAACAATTATAATGAAAAAAATCATACAGATGGCAGATAAAAATGGACTTAACTAATATTTATTATAAAAAAGATTAGAATTATTAAATTAGAAATAAATGGTAATAATTAGATTAATAAGGAGGTGATTTTTAAATTATAAACAACAAATCAAGTTGTTTTAACATAATGTGTTTTCAAAATCTTACGTCCTTCTATTTTACATGACCATTTAATAATCAGTAAAATCAAAATGTTGGAATGGATTAATGAATTTTTGAATAAGGGAAGCAAAAAATTTACTGTTTTTTTAAATTTAAAAAAGTTGAACTTGGCTTTTCAATCTTTCCACAAGCATACTCATCATTCTTTTGTTGGTATTGGAGGTGTTTTGTATGTAAATGGCATATTCATCAGCAGTGAATAATCCGATAACCATTCCCTTTAAAACATTTCGAAACTTGATGTCCTTACGGATTACATTTTCTATGACTGATTGTTTTTTGTCAAGAGAATGATTGTAAAAATCAGCTTTATTTTTATTTATGTAATTGATAAAGGAAGCTACAAATAAATCATTTTGTAGCTTTAAAATTGGTCGAAGTACTTCATTTTGAAATGATTCTTCAGTTGTAGATTGGGTGGTTACGGAACCAATAGTTTGTCCTCTAAATTCTTTTAAAAAAGTATCACGCTCGTTCATATTTTTTTTCTAAAATTAAAAAAAATACGCATAAAAAAGGTAAAATTTTAGTTTTTTAAAAAGATTTATACATTTCATAACACAAAGTGGAGGGAACGAAGATCAGAGAAAATAAAATTTAAACAACGATTAAACTTTTAATTCATTTTCGGTGGCAGTTTCAAAAATTTCTAAGTCAAAATAACGCACTGATGCGATGATATGATCAAATATATCCGACATGATGTATTCGTAATTTTCAAAACGTTTGTCATGCGAAAAGGCGTAGACTTCAAGCGGAACTCCATGTGAGGTCGATTGCAATTGGCGACAAAGCATCAACATCTCTTGATTTAAGCCGGGATAATTAAATAAATATTCGGTTATGTATTTTCGAAACAAGCCTAAATTGGTCAAATTCCGTCCATTTATAGCAATAGATTTATCAACTTTATTACTGGAGTTATATTCGTCTATTTCTAATTTTCGAGTGTCAATATAATCTGAAATAAGGTGTATTTTTTTTAAATCACTTAATTCTGTTTCTTCCAGAAATCGAATACTGCTAGTTTTAATAAGAATGTGTCTTTTGATCCGTCTCCCATCAGAATTCAACATTCCGCGCCAGTTTTGAAACGAATCGGAACTTAAACTGTAGGTAGGAATAGTGGTCGTAGTGTTGTCGAAATTTCGAACTTTCACTGTTGCCAGATTAATTTCTATTACATCTCCATCGGCACCAAATTTATCCATCGTAATCCAGTCGCCAATTCGAACCATATCATTGATTGAGACTTGAACGCTCGAAACAAAACCTAAAATAGTATCTCTGAAAATCAAGATAATTACCGCAGAAACCGCTCCCAAAATGGTTAACAACTCTTTTTGATTGATATCGAATAATTTGGAAATAATAACCGTAATCCCAACAGTCCATAGCACAATCATTATAACCTGAATGAAACTGTCAATTGGTTTATCGCTGTACCTTGGTTTTAGTTTTAAATAATCTCGTAAAGCATTAAAAATGGTTCGGATGATCCATAAAACCAACATTACAATATAAATTCCGACCAATTTTCCAAAAAGGCCTTCCCAATACACGTATTTGTCTAAAATAATTGGTACCGATTTATATATAAACAGCAGCGGAATTAAGTGCGCAATGTACTTGGCAGTTTTGTTTGTTACCAATAGATCATCAAATCTGGTTTTAGTTTTTTGGGCAATAACTGCCATAATGGTGACCAGAATAAGTCTAAAAACAACATAAATCGCGTATGCCAAGACACATAATATAACGATATTGAGCACTAGGCTTAAATAGGAAGCTAAACTGCTTCCTAATCCCCATTTTCGAAATACAGGATAAAGAAAATTGAATATTTTTTCTATGTATTTATACATTTTGCAAATATTTTTTATCGACGTAAAAAGTTCCAAAAGGAACTAAGGAACCCAAACATATAATTCCGAATTTTTTCCAATCCCAATTCTGTTCAAATTTCAGCATTATCGCTAAAATGATATAACTTACAAATAAAATTCCGTGAGCCATTCCTATTGGAAATAATAATGCCTTGTAAAAAGCAACATTTGTAGGTTTCACAACTAACATATTGGTAAATAAAGCCAAATAAGAAACTCCTTCAAGTAGTGCGATAATTTTAAAAATCTTTAGCATAAAAATAAATTTGAGGATAAAAGTAAAAAATTAGGTTAGGATAAAAAGTGCTTCTACTTTTATTTGTGTCAAAATTAGTTATTATCATTGATTTTCGGCGCATTGATTCTAAAAGTAAATTACTTTTGTAATCTTAAACTTTGGTAATGAGCAAACGCGATTTAAAAAAATACTTAGCTGAATTGAATAAAGAGCAACTCGAAGAGCAAATTCTCGAATTGTATGAAAAATTCAGTCCGGTAAAAGTCTATTATAATTTTGTTTTCAATCCAAAAGAAGAAACGCTTTTGCAGGAATGCAAACTCAAAATTTCAAATGAATATTTTCCTTTCAAAAAGGCGGGAAGACGCAGCAAACCTAAAATGAGACGCTCCGTTGCTCAAAAATATATCAAGCATTTTATCCTTTTAGGTGTTGATCCCTTTATAATTGCCGATGTAATGCTTTACAATATCGAAATTGCACAAACCTTTGCATCTGAAAATGTTATAAAACATGATTTGTTTTTCAAAAGTATGTTCAATTCTTTTGAGCAAGCCGTTATTTTCTTAATTGCAAACGGAATACTAAATGATTTTAAAACAAGAATAGCAGTCATTCATAACGAAACCATTATGCAAAAATGGTATAACGAACCAGAGTTCAATGCTATTATTGAGCGATTTGAGTACTAAAAGGTTGCATAATTCAATTTTATTTAATCAATCCTATTTTTTTTAATTAAAATTGATAACTAAACTGTTTTTTAGGTGTATTTTTGCAAAAATCCAACAATAAGCAATGTCGCAAAACACTTTAGAAATAGAAATCGAAGACAAAAAAGAACTTTATGCGTACCAAAAAGGCGACATTGACGCCATATTTGAGCGTATAGATAATGCACCTCCACAACACCATTTGTTATACCAATTGCCTACTGGCGGAGGGAAAACAGTAGTTTTTTCAGAAATAGTGCGACGTTACTTATCACAACACGATAAAAAAGTAGTTGTGTTGACACACCGCATTGAGTTGTGTAAGCAAACTTCAAAAATGTTGAAAGGTTTTGATGTGAAAAACAAAATTATCAACAGTAAAGTAAAAGAACTTCCGGACCAAAACGATTATTCTTGTTTTGTTGCAATGGTCGAAACTTTGAAAAACCGTATTAATGATGAAAAATTGCATTTAGATAATGTAGGATTGGTAATTATCGATGAGGCGCATTACAACTCCTTCCGAAAATTATTAAGCTCTTTCAAAAATGCATTCATATTAGGAGTTACAGCAACGCCTTTAAGTTCGAATATCAAGTTGCCAATGCATGAGAGCTACGATGAATTAATCGTAGGAGACACCATTAGTTCGTTGATTGAAAATGGATTTTTAGCAAAAGCAATCACGTACAGCTATGATGTGGGTTTGACCTCATTAAAAGTAGGTATCAATGGGGATTACACCGTAAAATCATCAGATGATTTATATACGAATATGGCCATGCAGGAAAAATTATTGCATGCTTACACGGAGAAATCTTTGGGTAAGAAAACCTTAATTTTTAATAATGGAATCAATACATCCTTATATGTATATGAAACTTTTAGAGAAGCCGGTTATGCGATTCGCCACTTGGATAACACCAGCAATAACGAAGAAAGAAAAGATATTTTACATTGGTTTAAGCATACGCCGGATGCGATTCTGACATCAGTTGGAATTCTTACGACCGGTTTTGATGAGCCTACTGTAGAAACTATCATATTAAATAGAGCGACAAAATCATTGACACTATACTATCAAATGATTGGTCGCGGTTCCAGAAAATTACCTAATAAAGATACTTTTAGCGTTATCGATTTGGGGAATAATGCAGCACGATTTGGATTGTGGAGTGAGCCGGTAAATTGGCAACACATCTTTAAATCACCGGAGTTTTATCTGGAAAATTTACGTGATGACACTGAAATCGAATTGTATTTTAAATACAGCATGCCGCCTGAAATACGAGCTAAATTTAGCAAAACAGAAGTGGTAACTTTTGATATCGATGAAGAACACAAACTCATCATCAAACAAAATTTACGTTCAAAAGAAGTATTGGAAAAATCATTGGAACAGCACGCTGCTATGTGTGTTAATAATTCTGAAACCTTACAAGAGGCGAAAGCATTAGGAAAATTGCTAGATGATGATATCGACTGCCGCATCAAGCGCTATTCTAAATGTTTGAGTCAATGCAGTAAAAATTACCGTGAGTGGCTTGTTGACGATTACAAATTAAAACTGGTATTGTTAACTGGTAAAAAATATCGTGAGAAAATCATGAACGAACCGGATGAAGATTAATATTTCTTTTTCTAGGAGCTAATCCCGCTATTCGTTGCAATCTTTTATTTTTTAATGAAAAAATAAAAGGATTTTCACTGCTATCGGGGCTAAAAATTACGTTTACAAAATAACTTTTTTATAAAATTATAAAATCCAAAAAAATGCCAAAACAATTCTCTGATTTAGGAATTTCAGCACCAATATTAAAAGCGATTACCGAATTGAAAATTGTTGTACCCACAGAGATTCAGCAAAAAACAATTCCGTTACTTTTATCAAATACTTCAGATTTGGTTGGACTTGCTAAAACCGGTACAGGAAAAACGGCTGCTTTTGGATTGCCCATTTTACAATTAATTGATACTGATCTACCAGTTGTACAAGCTGTGATTTTAGTTCCAACTCGGGAATTAGGACACCAGATTTTTAGAAACTTAGAAGATTTTTCAAAATATTTACCACAAGTTTCTATTGCAGCAACTTGTGGAGGAATTCCAATCAAACCACAAATAGAACGACTTTCAACTCCTACACACATTGTTGTGGCGACACCGGGACGTTTAATAGATTTGATTCAGCGCAAAGCAATAAATTTAAAAGAAACCAAATTCCTGGTGCTTGATGAAGCCGATGAAATGGTGACTATTCTAAAAGAAAGCTTAGATGAGATTGTGGCGGAGTTACCTGCAATTCATCATACTTTTTTATTCTCGGCGACCATGCCCGGAACTATCAAACAGTTAATTCAGAATTATTTAAATAAAAATGTGGTGCACGTTAGCGCCAACATGGAAACAATAGGAAATCAAGGAATTGATCATGAATATATTGTTGTTGATCCCATTGAGAAACTGGATGTTTTGATGCATTTCTTGAATTCTAAAGAAGGAGAGCGCGGAATTATCTTTTGCAAAACAAAAGCCGCTGTCAATAAATTAGCAAAAAATCTGGCAATAAATAGATTTTCATCAGGAGCATTGCACGGAAGTTTGTCTCAGGGAATTAGAGACAGAATTATGGAGCAATTCCGTGAAGGACATATCAACATATTGGTAGCGACAGATTTAGCGGCAAGAGGAATTGACGTAAAAGAAATCTCTTATGTGGTCAATTACCATTTACCTGACGTTTATGAAGCATACGTGCACCGTAGCGGAAGAACGGCAAGAGCAGGAGCAAAGGGCCTTTCTCTAACGGTTTTGCAACAAGAAGAAGTAGGGGAAATTGCTGATTTCGAAAAAGAATTGGGAATAAAATTTACACAATTCAAAAAACCAACTGTTGCCAGTATCGAAGAAAATAATACGTTATTGTGGGCAAAGCAAATCTTCAAAACTAAACCCAATCATGATGTTGCTGCAGAATTAAAAGAAAAAATAAAAATTGTTTTTCATCATTTGACTAAAGATGAATTGATTGAAAAATTATTGGCTAATTATATGCTGCAAAACAAAAATGAACCTTTAGAAAAACCCGTTAAAAAACTTAAAAAGAATTAAATATTTCAAGTTTATTTACTGTTTAATTTATTACAGCATTCATAAATAGTGTATATTTAGGGATGCTTTTTTAATTTATAGACTATAAAAACACGATATGGAAATTATAATAATCGGCGGTGGATTTGCAGGATTAAATCTTGCTAAAGAACTTTTAAATGAAAAAGGAATCAACGTAACACTCGTAGACAAAAATAATTACAATTTCTTTGCACCACTGATATATCAGGTCGCTACCGCTTTTTTAGAACCTTCAAGTATAAGTTACCCTTTTAGGAAATTTTTCTCGGGTAAAAAAAATCTACAATTTCGTTTAGGAAATTTACTTAAAATAAACCCTTCAGAAAATAAAATCATTCTCAACAATGGAGAATTAAAATACGATTACTTGGTTTTTGCCACTGGTGCCGAAACGAGTTATTTTGGAATGGAAAACGTAAAGAAAAATGCTATTCCAATGAAAACGCTGAATGACGCAATCGTTATGCGTAATACACTCTTGAAGAATTTAGAAAAAGCTGCCATTTGTAAAGACATTCGTGAACGCAGAAAATTATTAACCATTGTAGTTGCTGGTGGTGGCCCAACTGGTGTTGAAGTTTCCGGTATGCTCGCCGAGATGAGAAAAAATATTTTGCTGAAAGAATATTCAGAATTAAGTACAACTGCAAGTAATATTTATCTTGTTGATGGCGCAAATGCCGTACTTTCTCCAATGAGTAAAGCTTCTCAGGAAGATACGCTTGAAGCGCTGACAAAATTAGGTGTTGTCGTGAAATTAAATACCACAGTGGTGGATTATATAGATGACACAGTATATTTTGCTAATGGCGAAACGATTCAAACGACAAATTTAATATGGGCCGCGGGAGTTTCTGCAAAAGTTTTCGAAGGAATTCCAATAGAAAGTTATGGTCGCGGAAAAAGAATGGCTACTGATGCTTATAATAAAGTAAATAGTACTGAAAACATCTATGCAATTGGAGATACTTGCATCCAACTTACAGATGCAGATTTCCCAAATGGTCATCCACAAGTGGCACAAGTTGCGATTCAACAAGGAATAAATTTGGCTAAGAACTTTAAACTAATGAGTCAAAAAAAAACATTAAAACCCTTCAAATATAATGATAAAGGATCAATGGCTATCATTGGAAAAAATAAGGCTGTGGTTGATTTACCACATCCTAAAATGCATTTCAAAGGATTTTTTGCTTGGATAATATGGCTATTTATTCATCTCATTTCGTTGATAACTTATCGCAATAGAGTGAAAACATTTTTTAATTGGATGATTGCCTATTTTGCAAAAGACCAATCTTTGCGAATGATTATCAGACCTGATAAAAAAGTTAAATAGAAGCAAAATAATACTAAAGCTAAAATTAATGAACTATTGCAATTCCTTCATCATGAGAAGCTGCAATAGTTTTTTTTATATTTCGTTTTCCAAGAATTAAAATAATTAAGGCTAAAATTGTTGAAACGGCCATAATTATAACCATTGGCAACATCGAATTTTTTACAAAAACACCCACTGCAAAAGATGCTAAGGCTCCTAATCCTAACTGAATGGCCCCCATTAATGCCGACGCACTTCCCGCATTTCTTGAAAAAGGAGCAAGCGTAAGTCCTGCTGTATTAGGATTTGAAATTCCTAAACAGGCTAAGAATAAAAATAGCATCGCAATAGTTTGATACAAATTTAAAAGATCATTCATTGCCAAAACTAGGAATAAAATGCTAATGAAAGATTGAGAAATTAATGCCCCTAAAATCATTTGTTCACTCGTGAATTTTCTTAACAAAAATGAATTTAATTGACTGGCACCAATAAAACTCAAGGACATAAAAGCAAATATCCAACCATATGTTTTACCATCAACTTTAAAAATGTCCATAAATAAAATAGGGGAGGCCGCTACATAAGTAAACAATCCTGAGAAAGCTATTGCTCCTGCAAATGCATAGGTATAAAACTGAGGCTCTTTTAGAATAATGATAAAATTAGTAATAATTGGTTTTGGTTTTAATGAAATTGAAGTATCTGGTTTAAAAGTATTTGGCAAGCCGATTTGCGCGGCCAAAAGAATCAAAATACCCATACACATTAATATAAAAAATACGGTATGCCAGCCATAATCTTCGGTAACGTAACCACCAATAGTTGGCGCTAGCATTGGCGAAAGTCCAACAACCAACATCAATAATGAAAATACTTTTGGAATATCTTTTACAGGAAATAAATCTCGAACCATAGAAACCGATGCTACGGTTGCAGCACAGCTGCCGACAGCCTGAATGAATCGTAAACCAATAAAAGTATTTATATCAGTAACGAAAACGCAACCTAGAGAAGCTAAAATGTAAACGATTAGTCCGATAAAAAGAGGTTTTTTTCGACCAAAACGATCTAATAAAGGTCCATAAAGCAATTGTCCTGCGGAAATTCCAATAAAATAACTGGACAAAGTCATGGAAACATTAGCTACGGATGTGTTCAAATCCTTGGCAATTCCGGCAAAACCAGGCAAATACATATCAATCGAAAATGGTCCAAGTGCAGTTAGTGAACCTAAAATTAGAATTAATTGGAAATATTTAGTTTTTGTCATTATGAGATCAATCATCAAATTTTTTTAATTTTTGCAAAGGTAAATATTTAAAGGGCGATTCAAATGGTAGATTTAATAAATTTGATTTATCGCAAAAACTGAAAACATAAATAAAAGCACTTAATTCTTTATCAATAACATAATTCCGGACAAAAACAAAAGTCCTAACATAATTCGCTTTAAGATAAATTCATTTAATTTTAAATACACCTTATTACCCAATAATAAAGCTACTATGAAAAAAGGTAAAACAAAAATTGCATTATAAAATTGATTCAATGACAAAATACCTTCAAAGGCAAGAATAGGAATTCGCATTAATGTTATTAAACCCAAAACACCAAACATGGTGGCACGTAAAGTCTTTACATTCGAGGTTTCACTTTTTATAATTATTAAATACAAAGGCCCTCCAGTTGAAAAAAGACCTGAAAAAAAACCTCCTAAAAAACCAAAAAAATATTTCATTTTTAAGATTAAATGGATTTCTTTTTTTTCTTTTAAACTATTTAATGCATACAAAATTATAAACAAACCCAATGCTTTTTTTAAAAATATAGGTTGAGCATATACTAAAACAATAATTCCAATTATTAGTCCAAAAAATGATGATGGGGCCAATTTTATTAGAAGTTGTTTGTCAATGTATTTCCATTCTTTATAAATATAAATAGGAGTTGAAATAAAATAAAAAATAGATAAATAACCAATTGCATCCGACAATGGCATCACAAAGAGTAAAAAAGGTAAGGCAATTAAAGCACCGGCGAATCCGGTAATGGTTTGAACAAAAAAGCCAAGAAAAATACCAATAGTAAGAAGTAATAACATCATATCCATAATGCAAAATTAGATCAACGATTAGTTAAACTAAAATTTATTAAACGGATTTAATGTCCGTTTACAATAATTTAAATTTAATTTAGCCAATTTAAAAGCTTTATTTATGGTCGATGCACTTGATTTAAAAATAATAGAAAGTCTTAAAGTTAATTCTAGAACTTCATTTGTAGATATTGGCAAACATATAGGGCTTTCACCTTCGTCAGTTAGAGAACGTATTCAAAAACTAGAAGATAGCGGTGTTATCGAAGGTTATAAGATTCAACTAAACAATAAAAAACTTGGCTTTGGCTTAGAAGTTTTTATAATGTTTAAATTATTTAGCACAAAACTCTACATTTTTTGTGAAGATTTAAATCAATTTCCGGAAATATATGAAGCTTATAGAATTACTGGTACACATAATATTTTTATGAAAGTAGTTTTAATTGATCAACTGCATCTGCAACAATTTATAGACCGACTTTTAGTTTATGGCGAGCCCACAACACATTTGATTTTATCAAATTTAAAAGATTTGTAGTTTTTCGGTAGCGTTGCGTTAATAACTTATTTAATATTTATATGAAATAAAATGATCTATAATTTATATTATGTAAAATAGAATTTATCACCTTAAAGATTTTATTTTCCCCAACTTTAATTTGCTTCTTATATTATTTGCAATCAAAATATAACATGAATCAAAAACCTAATAAGTGTCAACTTCTAAAATTATTAAATATTTTAATTTAAAAAAATATGATACATGCCAATTTTAAAGGATTAATATTTAAAAATTAACTATCTCGTAAAAACCAAATTATTGCCTTCCGATAAGTTTTGATCAAATTGATAACCATCGTAATTGAAACCTTTTAAATCCTCTATGGTTTTAACATCGGTATCAATAATGTATCTCACCATCATTCCCCTAGCCTTTTTGGCAAAAAAACTGATGATTTTTAGTTTTCCGTTTTTGTAATCTTTAAATTCTGGTGTGATTACAGGAACTTTTAACGCCTTGACATCTATTGCTGAAAAATATTCATTACTGGCTAAATTGATAAACAATTCGTCTTCTTTAAGCTCTTTATTTAAAGCCTTTGTAACGGCCGGTTTCCAAAATTCATACAAGTTTTTGCTTTCGCCAATTGGTAATTTGGTTCCCATTTCCAGTCGATACGCCTGAATCAAATCCAACGGTTTCAGTAATCCATACAAACCAGATAGTATTCTCAAACGATCCTGTAAAGCTTCTATTTTTTTTTCTGGAATCGAATAAGCACCTAATCCAACGTAAACATCTCCATCAAAAGTATATATTGCCGGACGTGCATTTAAAGTCGTAAATGGTGTTTTCCATTCTTGATTTCGCTTCCAATTCAAATCAGCAAGTTTATCTGAAATACTCATTAAATCCGATAAATCAGCAGGCTTTTTCTCTTTTAAAACTTTTTGAATCTGTCTCGATTCTTTTAAGAACAAAGGTCCGGTGTGCAATTGAGTGGGTAACTGTTTGTCAAAATTTAACGACTTGGCTGGCGATATTACAATTTTCATACACAATACTCTTTCGAGCTCTTTTTATTAATTGAACCAAAAGTACTAATTGAAATCAAGAAATCAAGAATCTTTAAATTGATTTGTTTAATAGTGCAATAGATATTGAAAATTGTTCGCCAATTTAATTATTTTTGAGTTGTAAAATACCAATAAATAATTATGAACACGATTGAAATTAGGAAGTCAACAGTATCAGATTTGGAAACAATTCAAAATATAAGCATCCATACTTTTAAAGAGACTTTTGCCGCTGTAAATACGCCTGAAAACATTGCCAATTATGTAAAAGAAAATTTCAATTCGGAACAATTAAAAAATGAATTAAACAATGATAATTCTCAGTTTTATGTAGCCTATTCAAATGCAGAAGCAGTGGGATATCTGAAAATAAACTTTGGCGATGCCCAAACGGAATCTATAAACGAAAATGCTTTAGAAGTGCAACGGATTTATGTTCTGCAAAAATTTCATGGAAAAAATATCGGACAGCTTTTGCTTGACAAGGTAAAAAAAATCGCAAAAAGTTCTGGCGTTGATTCTGTTTGGCTCGGTGTGTGGGAAGAAAATCACAGAGCACTCCGATTTTATACTAAAAATGGGTTTGTTGTATTTGATAAACACGTTTTTATAATGGGTAACGACGAGCAAACCGATTTATTGATGCAATTTGGATTACAGTAAACAATAATCAAATTTTAAATTGTCACTTAAATAAGCAATTCTAAATCCCTATTTGGCTTATTTTTGTATCAAATATTATCAAAAACTATGAAAGAGGATGTAATTATTGTGGGAGCGGGATTAGCGGGATTAGCTGCGGCTGTTCATTTGCATCGTCAAGATCGAAAAGTTCTCCTTTTGGAGGCTAGTGATCGCGCGGGCGGAAGAATAAAAACCGATTCACATGAAGGCTTTCTTTTCGACAGAGGTTTCCAAGTCCTTTTGACGGCATATCCTGAGACAAGAGCTCTACTTAATTATAATGATTTACAACTAAAAAAAATGTTACCCGGAGCAACCGTGCTTTATGACGGAGGCAGTTTTGAAATTGCAGATCCATTCCGAAGACCATCTGCTGCACTTGCAACACTTTTTGCGCCCGTTGGCACTCTAAAAGACAAAATCAATACTCTTTGGTTAAAAAATAAACTGCAAAAATTAACGATTGACGAAATTTTCGAACAACCTGAACAAACGACTCGCAAGCAACTGGCGGATTATGGTTTTAGCCCAAAAATGATTCAACGCTTTTACGCTCCTTTTCTTTCCGGTATCTTTTTGGAAAATGAATTGAAAACTTCCCGTAGAATGTTCGATTTTGTAATGAAAATGTTTTCAGATGGTGATGTCGCGGTTCCTGCTTTAGGAATGGAAGAAATACCCAAACAATTAGTCGCCATGCTTCCAGAAGGCTGTATTCAATGCCATACCAAAGTGACAGCTATTGATGGAAATAAGGTAACTATTGAAGATGGAACTGTTTTTGAAGCCAACCAAATCCTTTTGGCTACGACCGCTAATGCCTTGACCCAAAAATACTTTCCGCAGCAAAAAATGACTTCGCATCAGGTAACCAATATTTATTTTGAAGCCATTGAAGCGCCTACTAAAAAAGCAGTCGTTATTTTAAATGCTTCAACTCAGAAAAAATGGGTGAATAATTTGACTGTAATCTCAAATGTTTCCAGAGCGTATGCGCCAAAAGGGAAAGTGCTTATTTCCGTTTCCTACAATGGAATCCCAACTGTTGATGACGCGACTTTAACTGAAAACATGAAGCAAGAGTTGAAACAATGGTACGGTGAAAAAGTAAATTCGTGGAAAATGCTAAAGGCGTATCGCATTGAATATGCATTGCCAACTCAAGAAAGTGTACGAAATGAAATCGCTGTCTCTGAAATAAAAATCTCGGATACGCTATTTATTTGCGGAGACAACTTGCTAAATGGTTCTATCAATGCCGCTCTACAAACGGGACGATTAGCTGCCGAAGCGATGAAAATATAGTTTGTTATTTTAGGATAAAAGTCTGCCAAGTTATAGCATTCAACTAATTCGCCACGAATTACACCAATCACCACGAATTAATTTGCGGGGATTTGTGAGATTCTTGGTATAGTTTTTTAATTATTATTCAATCCATGAACTGATACAATTAGGAGTACCAGAACTAAAATTTTATTAAGCTTATTGAAATTAAAGTTGATCAATCACTAATTTATACGTTGGATCTTCCATAATATTTACGTCAATGATGGCTTCTGCATTTTTAAGTAACGTTATACAATCGGCACTCAAATGGCGTAAATGTACTTTTTTACCTTGCTTGTGATAACGATGTGTAATAACATTTAATGCTTCAATTGCTGACATATCAGAAACTCGACTTTCCTTAAAATCGATGATAACTTCATTTGGATCATTTAACACGTCAAACTTTTCAGTAAAAGCAGTCGTAGATGCAAAAAATAAAGGCCCGTATATTTCATAATGCTTCACCCCGTTTTCATCAATAAATTTTCTTGCGCGAATGCGTTTAGCACTTTCCCACGAAAAAACCAAAGCTGAAATAATTACGCCTATCAAAACAGCCAAAGCAAGATTATGCAATAAAACAGTAATTAAAGCAACTAAAATCACAAGAAAAACATCGTTTTTGGGCATTTTATTAAATATTTTCAAACTCGCCCATTCAAAAGTTCCTATGGCAACCATAATCATCACGCCAACCAAAGCAGCCATAGGTAATAGTTCAATTACCGGAGCACCAAATAAAATAATTATTAGAATTGTTATTGAAGCGACAATACCAGACAAACGGGCTCTAGATCCTGCTGATAAGTTAACCAATGT
The DNA here is from genome assembly GCF_049896865.1 of Flavobacterium sp. DSP2-3-1. Taxonomy (NCBI): domain Bacteria; kingdom Pseudomonadati; phylum Bacteroidota; class Flavobacteriia; order Flavobacteriales; family Flavobacteriaceae; genus Flavobacterium; species Flavobacterium sp. DSP2-3-1. The sequence continues at coordinate 161,193 of NZ_JAFCVD010000005.1, forward strand.
TTGTGCTATCATTGGGCAACCTCCCATTCCAAAGAAAAAGCCATTCAAAATATTAGAACTCCCTTGCGCAATACATTCTCTATTTCCATTACCACGAGTCTCAGTGATTTCATCGACTAAATTTAAGGTCAGTAAACCTTCGGTCAATCCGACTGCAGCCATAATTAAGGCATAAGGAAAAATTATTTTTAAAGTCTCTAATGTAAGTGGAATATTCGGAATGTGAAATGGAGGAAAACCACCACTTACAGAGGCAATATCTTTCACGGTTTTTGTTTCTATTCCTAATAAAAAAACCAACAAGAATACAACTACAATAGCTACTAACGATGATGGGATTGCTTTTGTTAATTTTGGCAGAAATACAACAATTCCAATAGTTAAAGCAACCAAACCTGCCATAATCAGCATTGGAGTTCCTGTAAGCCATGTGATTTCTCCATTGACCACCATTTTAAATTGTTCCAATTGAGACATAAATATAATGATTGCCAATCCATTGACAAAACCAAACATTACGGGATGAGGCACTAATCTGATAAATTTGCCTAATTTAAAAACGCCCACTAAAATTTGTAAAATACCTGCTAAAGCAACCGCTGCAAAAACATATTCTAGACCATTTGACTTCATTAAGGCAATTAAAACAATTACCGTTGCTCCTGCTCCTCCTGATATCATTCCGGGTCTGCCTCCAAATACTGCCGTAATAAAACCAGCTATAAAAGAAGCGTACAGTCCCATTAACGGTGGAAAACCTGCGAGAATAGCAAATGATAGGGATTCCGGAATCATCGTCATAGCAACTGTCAAACCAGCTAAAATTTCTGTTTTGTAATTTACCTTTTGTGATAAATCAAATAAATTAAATACTTTTTTCATAAAAAAATTCAAATAGGATGTGTGATTCAATTTCAGTTGCTGAAATCACATCTAAAAAAATTAATAAAATGCTTTAGGAATTATCTTTAAATTTAAAAAATCTAAAAAAATAGTCGTGGTAACGGTACTAAAATAAATACTACTATTGCTCATAAAATGTATTGATTAGACATTTCCATATGTAGAAAGCGTCTTCAAAAAATTGAATGCAAATTTTTAAGTGATATCCTTCAATTTAAAGACTATAAATCAAGGCGGCGTAACGGAGATAAAATGAATACTGTTTTCCATAAATAAGGTGCAAAAATAAAACTTTTTTATTGCTATACCAAATAGAAAACGAAATTGCTTAATTTTGGCATAATTTAGGACTTTTTTTTAAAAAAGTACTTTAACATTATCGATCCAAAAAAAAAATATGAAATTACTTTATACTTTATTCTTCGCTCTTCTTTTAAACTCTACTTACTCGCAATCAACGAATGACTATTTTGAAAAGATCAGAAACAATGAAGCAGCACTAACTGCTTTCTTCTCGCAAATGCCAAAAGGAGGCGATTTACATCATCATTTTTCGGGTTCTATTTACGCTGAGCCTTTATTGGAACGCGCTATTACGGACGATTTTTATCTTAATACAGAAACGATGGACGTGTTAAAAGAAAAACCAGGAACCGGAAACTGGCAATTATTTTCGACATTGAAAAGCAACGGTACATTGGACGCTTACAAACAAAAAATCATGCAAAAATGGTCTGTAAAAGATTATAATCATGTGGATTACCCATCAGATAAGCTGTTTTTCGAATCGTTTATGAAGTTTGAACCGGCTATCAAAGGGAATTTTGGACAAGGATTATTGGAACTTAAAAACAGAGCCATTTCAGAAAATGTCAGTTATATTGAAACACAATTATCAACGATTCCAACTGCAATGAACACTGATGATTTGACAGAATTTAATTCCCGATTGCGAAAATTAGCATTATTAAAAGACGAAAATGCTATTCTAAAATCATTGGATTCTGTTTACAGTTCTGTATTAAAAAAAGATGCTAATTCCTACGCTGCAGCATTTAATACTAATTTTGTAGCAAGGCTTCACGAAGACCTTAAAATTGATGATAAGCAATTTACGATGCGCTATCAAAATTTTGTACTGCGTTTTATGGAACCCGTAGACTTATTCAAAAATTTGGTAATTGCATTCATTTCGGCAGATGAAAGTCCGCTGATGACAGGAGTTAACATTGTTTCTCCGGAAGACGGCGCAACTTCAATGAAAGATTATTGGTTGCACATGGTGATGTTTAAATATTGCCATTCCCGTTATCCAAATGTAAAATACTCAATGCATGCCGGCGAACTGACTCTTGGTTTAGTACAACCGGAAGATTTGACTTGGCACATAGCCGCTGCCGTTTATACGGCAGAAGCCAATCGCATCGGTCACGGAGTCGATATGGCTTATGAGAAAGATTCGTATGATTTATTGCGTTATATGGCGAAGAAAACCATTCCTATTGAAATTAATTTAGTGAGTAATGAATTCATTTTAAAAGTAAAAGAAAGTCGTCATCCATTGTCATTATATAAAGAATTTGGCGTACCAATAATAATTAGTACCGATGACGCAGGAATATTAAGAACCAATATGACCGAGCAATATGTTTTATTAGCCAAAAGATACAAAAACGTTTCCTATACGGATATTAAACAATATGTGTACAATAGCATCAATTACAGTTTTATAAAAGAAAATGTCGTAAAAAAGCAATTAATAAAAGATTTAGACTCGAGATTTAAAGCTTTTGAGGCTAATTTTCCTTTGAAATAAATTGTATTCCTTTTACATAATTAGCTTTATGAAAACAAAAAATCCGCTTGAAAGCGGATTTTTGGGTAAATATAATCTCCTGAATTGCCATTATTTCGGGTTTAAGATCAACTCAATTCTTTTGATGGTATCTTCATAATGGTATTTTGTTTCTGCATTTACAGCTCTCGTTTTAGCAACTGCCAAAGTGATTCTCAAAGCATTCAACTCACCTCTCACTAATCCTCTCAAATCTGATTGCGCAACATTATAATAGTCAGAAGCACTACCGGACTTGATTTCTTCTTTCATAAGATAAGCCATTCTTTCGATGTACGCCCGTTGCAAATTTCTTCTGTAAATAGTCACGTTCGATGGCAAATTAGCCTCTTTCCAAATTCCTTTACGCATATCACCTAATAAATCCAAGGCTTTGTAATTTGCCGTTCCCATTATCTCGGCATCCATCAATCGACCAATACGTTCAAAACTCAACACACTATTTAAATGTCTGGATTGTACATTTCGGAAACGCTCGGTGTAACCAGCGTAATCAATGTTTTTTAATGTATTTACATTCACCAACCACGTTGGAGAAGCAAAAGCATTAGTTTGCAACCACTGCATCGCTTCTTGCTGTTTTGCTTTTGGTACAATATCATAAATACTTCCCTTTTGGATTGGCTTTTTTGTAGCTTCATAAACACCTCCAACATTGGTCACTACATGTCCAACATATCTGCTCCAAACATCCAGCATTTCTTTGTACAGCTCATCTAAATCTTCGTAATTATTAGTTACATCACTGGTCCATTCCGGTAAATGTGCCGCTACGTATTGCAAATTTTTGAGGCCATAAGTACCCGCTTTCATAGAATTATTTCCAATATCTTCGGTTTGTGATGTTGGATCAAAATTACTGCTTTGTTTCCCGAATTTGTAAATAGGATTTTCCGCTTTTTCCATAATCCATTTGTCCAATGTGGGTACTTCTGCTTCAGGAGAAGTCACATTTGGAATGAATCTGTATCCCCAATTCGTAGCATAATGATCGTAAGGTCCCATCTGGCGAATGAAACGCACGTTTTTATCTCCGGGTTGAGCGATATAATTAAAACGGGCATAATCCATCAAACTTGCTGCGATTCCGTTTTTCTGAGTAAAGGCTCCATCTCTATAATTTTCAGTATCATAAGCGCAACTTGCACCCATATTGTGAGGAAAACCTAAAGCATGTCCCACTTCATGCGCGATAACCATACGCATCATTTCACCCATTTCTTCATCGCTTGTGTTTAATGTTCTCGCCGTAGGATTTGCTGCTCCAGTTTCTAACAAATAACGGTTTCGGTACGATCGCAAATGGTTGTGGTACCAAATTACGTCACTTTCGATAATTTCTCCTGTTCTAGGATCCGAAACACTTGGTCCAACCGCGTTACGAGTCGTACTCGCCACGTAACGAATCACGGAATACCGAATATCTTCCGGGCTAAAGTCAGGATCTTGTTCTTTCGTTGGGGGATCTTTCGCGATAATCGCATTTTTAAAACCAGCCGTTTCAAAAGGCTTTTGCCAATCTTCAATTCCTTGTTTGATGTACTTTCGCAATTTTTCAGGCGTGGCAGGATCTAAATAATAAACAATTGGTTTTATGGGTTCCACGAGTTCGCCTTTTGCGTAAGCGACAGGATCTTTTGGCTCCAATTTCCAACGGCGGATATAGCTTTTACTGTCGGATTTTAATTCATTACTTCCATAATCAATTTGATTCATCGTAAACCACCCCACTCTCGGATCGGCCAATCGGGGTTGCATTGGTTTTTCAGGTAATAAAATCATCGATTGATTCATTTGGATACTGATTGTTTCTGAATCTGCCTGAACCGGCGGTTTTGACGCGTTGTAGGTGAAATCCTGAATTACTTCAATGTTCATGGGGAAACTTTTCATTGTATTGATAAAACTTCGGGTTTCATCCAGTCCTTTTACCTTATAAGTTTCTCTCATTTCACCTGACAAACCACTAATTGATTTTACATCGGTGCCATAAAATTTGGATACATCAATCACCGTATTTGCAGAATCTTTGCTGAATGCTACGATATCAAAAGCGAATAATGTAGGCTCATAATTATTGGATTTCACTGAAATACTGATGGGTAAACTGTCATTGGCAACAGCGCTGAACGACTTTAATTTGATAAGGATTTTATCTTGAAAACGTTGCCAAACAATCAGTTGCTCATTGGTTTCGGAACCAGCGTTTACGTATCCGCCGCCTAAATTTGAAGGCAATTTAGACAACCGACTTACCAAAAGCATGTCTTTATCTAAATATTTATTTGGGATTTCGAAGAAATATTTTTTATCTACTTTATGAACCGTAAATAAGCCTTCGTCTGAAACGGCATCTTTAGTAATTACCTTACTGTATTCCTTGATGGTGGCTTCCGGTTTCTTTTCCGATGGCGGAACTACAGCGGCGTTTTTATCTCTTTTTCTTTTGGATTGTGCAAATTGGTTGGTTGGCACAAGCATTGTTGCTACAATTGCTGTTAAAATGAAAAATTTCTTCATTTACTGGATATTTAATGGTTAATCAATATCAAAAATATATTTTAGCTCAAGCAAATTAAATAATATTCATTGGTTTAACTTTTAATTAACAAACGTTCCAGACTTTTTAGGAGGTTTTAACGGCAGTTCGTTTTTAGCTTCATTTTATTAGAATTCTTTTTTTATTACATTTGGAAATACGTTTTTTTTTGAATTTATACGATCTATTGCGGTCAGCATTTAAATTTTATTGAAACTGGTAATGCTTTTGGAGACGACTTCCCTTTTATTTAGAAACTTTAAAACACTAAAAATCAAATTATGATTCAAAATAATATCGTTAAAAAAACCTTTTTTTTAGTAGCTTTCATACTAGTCTCATGGAATGGTTTCTCGCAAAAGAACATTTCAAAAATTGCTTTTGGATCGTGTTCGAACCAAAATAATCCATTACTCATTTTTGATGTTGTGGTAAAACACCAACCAGATTTATTTGTATTTCTGGGCGACAACGTTTACGGAGATACGGACAATATGAACACACTGCAAGCCAAATACGATCGATTGGCGGCTAACGCTACTTTTCAAAATTTGAAAAAAAATGTACCCATCATTGCTACCTGGGACGATCACGATTACGGTCAAAATGATGCGGGTCGGCATTATCCCAAAAAGGAGGAATCAAAAGAACTATTCTTAAAGTTTTTTGATGAACCTGCAGGTTCCGAAAGAAGAAAACACGACGGGATATACACGTCCAATATGTATGAAAATAAAGGTAAAAAAGTACAGATAATCCTGTTGGATAACCGCACTTTCAGGGATGATTACAAGAAATACAATGGAGAAGTTAAGGATGATAAACGGTATTTCTACTCTTTGGATTACACGCCTTTACAAAACCCAGACTCCACTTATTTAGGAACTGCACAATGGAACTGGCTGGAAGCAGAACTACAAAAACCTGCTGATATCCGACTGATTGGTTCAGGGTCTCAGTTTGGAATTGAATACAATGGCTACGAAGGTTGGGCTAATTTTCCGCTGGAGCAAAAAAGATTCTTAAATCTCATCAAGAAAACGAAAGCAAACGGCGTTTTGTTTTTAACCGGAGATGTGCATTATGCTGAAATTTCTAAACTTACGGCACCCGGATTGTATCCTATTTACGATTTTACCTCCAGCGGACTCTCCTCAACCTGGCATTTTGCGACACCCAACAAAAACAGAATTGAAGGTCCAATTATGGAAAACCATTTTGGGTTATTAACAATCGATTGGAAAAACAAAATACCAAAAATAAAGATGGAAATTTGGGATGTCAACGACAACCAACGTGCGGAATACACGATTGGGCTGGATGAAATTAGTTTTAAAAAGTAGTATTTTTGCGGGAATTATTAGATTATATTTAAGAAATACAAATTGAATAGAGTTTATAATTGAGGTAGTAAATTATTATGAAAGAAAACAGAAACATCTCATCGAATTATATCTTACTGAAAAGAATAATGATATTAAGAAAAGAATAGAAAATTTCGAATCGATTACCAATTCATTATTTGTTTTGACACAAAGTCTATTTGACAATAAAGAAACTGTATAATATCATCAACTAGAAATTGAAGGGAAATATTTTCGTTTTGGAATAACCAATCATAGTTTGATTACTTTAATAAGAGGAAATCATTTTACATTAATTAACAATGAAGCCACCATTATTGATGTATTTTCTACGAATAGTATAACTAGAATGCAAATCGAATCATTTTTAATAATAATAAAATAGATTTTAGATTACTATTTTATTAAAATAATAAAATTACAAAACACGTATTGCTTTCACAAATCTACGCTTATAGCCGGGCTTTGTTAGACTTGTAACAACCACTTTCATTTCACGACCTGAGGTGGAGTGAATAAAATCACTTTCCATTCCTTTTGGATTTGATACGATGCCAATATGCCCAATAACATTTCTGGTAGGACTCAAAAACAATAGAATATCACCTTTTTTTACATCGGCAATCGGGATTTCTTTACCAAAATTATTAAACTGTGAAGAGCTGCGTGGAACCTGAATTTTAAAATGATTGTAGACAAAGTAAACAAATCCGGAACAATCAAAACCATTCTTGCTGCAGCCAGCTGTAACATAAGGTGTTCCTAATAATCCCATTCCGAAATTCACAATCTTATCTCCCAAATAGCCATTATTGTCAATTGGATCTACTAGTGAGTTTTTGACAATGGTTTCACTTCTTTGAGATGAAAATCCACCCGCTTTTGATGAACCATACGCGAAACTTTCTAAAACAAGTAGCGATAAACCAATGAACAATGTCAATTTTATGGTGTTTTTATTTTTAAATTTCATATTGAAAAAATTAAATTAACCCATTGTGTATCGTTATTTGAAGTAAAATAAATGGATTATCTGTGTCAAATATAATGAAAAAAGTTTTAGAGTTTTATAAGTTTTAAGTTCTTTGAATATTGATTGTCGATCCTATAATACATTTGGAAAGCCGTATAAAATGTCTAATTTATAGGATTTCGCATTAAATATTAGTGCTAATTTTAAGTAATTAATAGAAAGAATTATTACATGCTAATAAATAACGTTAAAATCAAATTTTTTTATTTTTATCACACGTATTAATAGTAGCCGTTAGATTTATATTTATTTTTTTTATGAATGATGTAATTGAAGTATCAAAAAAAAAATAATATGTCACGCTTTATTCAATGTTAAAATTATGTTAAACAAAAACCAAACAGTTGTTTAAATTAAACGCTTGTTTAGTTTTGTTTCTTGAAAAAATTTGATTCCATTGAAAAGTATTTTTAACGACAAACAAATTCAGATCCTCGAAGTTGCCGAAATACTTTTTGCAGAGGAAGGATTTGATGGTACTTCCATTAGAAACATAGCTAAAGTGGCAAAAATCAATATTGCCATGGTTTCATATTACTTTGGTTCTAAAGAACGTTTGTTGGAATCGCTTATTATATACAGAACTTCCGACCTCAAAAACCAATTAGAGAATCTCTTAAAAGAAGATCTGGAACCCATTGAAAAAATCAACAAACTAATTGAACTTTACATCAATAGAATCAACAGTAACAGAGGTATCTACAGAATTTTACATTTCGAATTCACTTCCAAAAAACGAGAACAAAATTTACAGGCTTTTTCTGAATTAAAAAAAGGAAATCTAAAATCCCTTGAAACTATTATTGAAGAAGGTCAGAGAACAGGCATTTTCAGAAAAGATGTAATTATTCCGCTCATTACACCAACCATTTTGGGTACTTTCTTTCATTTTTACATGAACAAACCATTCTTCGAAAATTTATTGAACTTGAAAACGGAGGATTTATATAACAATTATATTAAAACCAATTTGACCAAGCACATACAACAAACTATAAAAGCACTTCTGATATATGAAAGTTAGTCAATTCATGCTCTTTGGGATTTTCTTTATTGGAATTTCATCAATAGAAGCACAAGAAAAAACAAGTTTAACATTGAACGAAGCCATTAATTTGGCTTGGACTAAAAGCAATGAAGTTACGCTGGCCAATACGAAAGTAAAAGCCAAAAAGTACGAATTGCAATCTACAAAAAACAACCAATATCCTGATTTGAAACTCTCCGGACAATACCAAAGATTGGCAAATGCATCGGTAGATTTTAAACTGAATCAAAATAACAGCGACCAGCAGCTTCCCATTGTCAATCAATTAATGGTGGGCCAATTGAATGCCAGTGTTCCTGTTTTCTCTGGTTTTAAAATCCAAAACAGCATCAAAGCATATCAGAATCTTTACGAAGCTGAAATGGCTACTGCTGCTCAAACAAAGGAGGAAATTGCTTTGCGGGTGATTGAATATTATGCCAGTTTATACAAAGCACAAAAAACAATTGAGCTGCTGAAAGAAAACCAAAAAAGCGCCAAGCAACGTGTTAAAGATTTTGTAGAACTCGAAAAAAACGGAATCATTCCTAGAAATGATCTGTTAAAATCTAAATTACAAGCTTCGAAAATACAATTATCGTTAGATGAAACGAATAATAATTTAAAAGTAATCAACTTTTATTTGGTTACACTTTTAAAATTAAATCCAGACACCAAACTGGAAATTCGGGAAGATGATTTTGCTGATTTCCAAATGATAAATATCCCAATTAATGAATTGCCGGCATTAGAAAATCGTAAGGATTTAGAAGCTATTCGGTATCAGGGAAAAGCAAGTGAAGCGAATATAAAAATAGCAAAAGGGTCGTATTATCCGGCAATTGCAATCATTGGTGGATATACCGCATTAAACCTAAGCAATGTCATCACTGTTCAAAATGCGATGAATATCGGTGTTGGAATTTCTTATGATTTAAGTGCTATTCTGAAAAATGGAACCTTGGTCCGACTTGCAGAAAATAAGTTTTTAGAAGTACAAAATTCTGAAGCTCTTTTAACGGATTATATTAAAGTTCAAGTTCAAAAAGCGATTGAAGATTACGATTTAGCTTTAAAGCAAACCACTGTTTACGAGGAAGCACAAGACCAAGCGAGTGAAAATTACCGAATTGTAAAAGACAAGTATGACAATGGACTTTCGGACACTAATGATCTGCTCGAAGCTGATGTGGAACAACTAAATTCAAAAATCAGTAAAGCTTTGGCGAAAGCCAATACCATCCAAAAATACTACGAGTTACTCTCCGTAACTGGTCAATTATCACAATCATTCAATCTAGCTCAAAAATAATCATACTACCATGCAAAAGAAAAAAAAGAATTCAAAATTTATTATTATCCTAGTGGCCTTGGTAGTGTTAGGTGGTACTTACGGAACTTATAAATATAGGCATTCCTTGGCTCATGAAGAAACAGACGATGCGCAAATTGAAAAAAACATGAATCCTATAATTCCTAGAGTTTCGGGATATGTGGATAAAGTATATATCAAAGACAATGATTTTGTAAAGAAAGGCGACACGCTTTTTACAATTGACAAAAGAGATTATCAGTTAAAAATTGAAGAAGCTAATGCTGCAATGGTTGGTGCTGAAGGCAGTTTTGAAGTTTCTAAAGCGGATATTGGAAGTGCTTTGGCTAACATTTCAGTTTCTGATGCCAATGTGCAATCAGCGGGCGGAAATATCGAATCGGCAAAAATAAGATTGGGTCGCATTACGAGTGATTACAACCGATATGAGAATTTATTCAAAAGCCATTCGATTACAAAACAACAATATGAGCAATCTTTAGCCGCAAAACTTGAAGCAGAAAGCCAAATACGTGTTTTACAACAACAACAGCGAGCAACGGCTTTTCAAAAATCAGTTATTGTAGCTAAATCGAAAGTTTCAGACAAACAAACGGAAGTGGCTGCTGCGAATATCAAAAGAGCTCAAGCAATATTAGATGCCGCAAAATTAAATTTGAGTTACACTGCTGTAACTGCTGCAATTGATGGTCAGGTTTCAAAAATCGACATTCAACCGGGACAATTAGTACAACCGGGACAATCTTTATTTTACATCATCAATAACAAGGAGGCATGGGTAATTGCTAATTTTAAAGAAACGCAATTGAACAAAATGGTAATCGGACAAAAAGTTACCATAAAAGTAGATGCGTATCCGGGTTATGATTTTAAAGGTTCAATTACTTCGTTTTCTCCTGCTACAGGTTCTCGTTTTTCATTACTTCCTCCTGATAATGCTACAGGAAACTTTGTAAAAACAATTCAGAGATTACCGGTTAAAATAAGTTTAAGCACAACAAACGATCCTGAAAAAATAAAATTACTTCGCGCGGGAATGAATGTGGATGTCGACGTACATTTAAAATAAATCAAAACTTTGGCAGGTTCTAAAATGTCAAAAACGGCAATAGTTTTAAGAAAATGATAGTTTACACTTTAGTTTAAAATGGTACAAACGGGAGAAGACGATTTAGTAGAATATGGCTTTAGGAGAGTCATCATTACCATTACAGCCGTTCTTTGTGCTATGCTTGAAATTGTAGATACTACAATTGTAAATGTGGCATTGAACAATATGCGAGGCAGTCTTGGTGCGTCACTTACTGATGTGGCTTGGGTAATTACCGCTTATGCCATTGCGAATGTAATTGTTATTCCCATGACCAGTTGGTTATCACAACAATTTGGGCGTAGGAATTATTTTGCGGTTTCCATAATTATATTTACGGTTGCTTCCTTTTTATGTGGGAACGCCAATAATATTTGGGAATTAGTCACTTTTAGATTTATTCAAGGATTGGGTGGTGGCGCTTTATTAGTGACAGCACAAACCATAATTACCGAGAGTTATCCTGTTGCCAAAAGAGGAATGGCGCAAGCTATTTACGGAATGGGAGTTATTGTAGGACCAACGCTTGGCCCGCCTTTGGGAGGTTATATTGTGGATCATTTTTCATGGCCTTATATTTTTTACATCAACATTCCTATCGGGATTATCGCGACATTACTGACTTTGTCTTTTGTAAAAAGCCCTAAATATGGAGATAAACTTAAAGCCAGTCAAGTCGATTGGTGGGGAATCGTTCTATTAACCGCTTTTATTGGCTCCTTACAATACGTTCTGGAGCATGGTCAGCAAGACGATTGGTTCAATAATAACACAATTGTATTGTTAACTGTTGTTTCTGTTTTTGGTTTAGTGCTTTTTATTTGGAGAGAACTTACCTATCAACATCCCATAGTAAATTTAAGAGTTTTGAAAGACACCAACCTGAGAGTAGGAACCATAATGTGTTTTATTCTAGGTTTCGGATTATATGGCTCTACTTTTATCATCCCTATTTACACACAATCCGTATTGGGCTGGAGTGCTTTAGATGCCGGTTTACTGTTGATTCCAAGTTCCATTACTACCGGAATTATGATGCCTTTTATTGGTAAAATGATTCAGCGTGGCATACCGCAAACGTATATGGTGGCAGCAGGATTCTTGTTATTTTTCTTTTTTACGTATTGGATGCAACAGGTAATCACACCAGATTCTGGTGCAGAACATCTGTACTGGCCACTGATATTAAGAGGAATTGGATTGGGATTATTATTTGTTCCTATTTCTACACTTTCCTTGTCCACTTTAAAAGGAAAAAGCATTGGCGAAGGAGCCGCTTTTACAGGAATGATGCGACAATTGGGAGGTTCTTTCGGAATTGCTATTATCACTACTTTTATTGCTAGATTCAATCAGGAACACCGCGTGAATCTTATTTCGCATCTGAATTCAACTTCTTATGAAGTACAAAAAATAGTGCAACAACTAAAAATGGGATTTATGTCTAAAGGCTATTCAGAAAATGAAGCTTTGGCAAAAGCCTACAAAGCCATTGAATATAAAGTAATGGTTCAAAGTTCCGTATTATCTTATATGGACATCTTTTTGTACTTAGGCGCATTATTTTTGTTGTGTATTCCTTTTATACTTTTGATAAAAAAAGGAAAAAACAAAATCAATCCTGCCGATGCCATGCATTAATATTGAAATATACCTGAAAGATAAACAGCATTTGATGCATTCCTTCATCGGAGCTGTAAATATTATGCTAATGTTTTAAGAAAAATACTTATCATTACGTAAAAATTGTGATCCTTTAAAAAATACGATAGCAGATAGAATTAAACTAAATCTAAAAAGAATGAGCCCGACACAATATCGAGCTCATCATTATTTCAATTAATTATAAAATTGTATAAGATTTTATGTACTGTCGTGATCCGCTTTTGGAATGTAATTCGCTACTTAAAATTTCAACTGGTAAACTTCATCCAAATCTTTTTCAGAACTGATATTAACCTCTAAATCGGTAACAAAACCGGAGTTTAATCCGTAAGCCCATCCGTGTAACGTCAAATCTTGACCATTTCTCCAAGCTGCCTGAACAATTGATGTTTTAGCAAGGTCAAAAACCTGTTCTTTTACGTTCAATTCTACGAAAGTGTTAAAACGTTCTGTTTCGTCCAGAATAGAATCCAAGTACGTATTATGCAAACGATACACGTCTTTGATGTGGCGAATCCAGTTATCAATGATCCCAATAGAATCATTTCCCATTGCTGCTTTTACACCTCCGCAACCGTAATGTCCGCAAACTAAAACGTGTTTGACTTTCAAAACGTTTACTGCGTAATCCAATACGCTCAACATATTCATATCAGAATGAACAACCATGTTAGCGATGTTTCTGTGTACAAAAACTTCACCCGGTTTTGCACCTACGATTTCATTTGCAGGAACGCGACTATCCGAACAACCAATCCATAATAATGGTGGTGTTTGACCTTTAGCAAGATCTTGGAAATAATTCGGATCGCTTGCTAACGAAGTTTCAACCCATTTTTTATTATTCTCCAATATTTTTTTATAAAAATCGCTCATAATTTTTTTTATTAATAATTATACAAACGTATATTTTTTGTCATTAGGTGTAAAGAAACATTTTTTTGAATTTAAATTCCTAATTATTTTTCGCTTTATTTTTGAAAAAATTATTCCTCTGTCATTTCTTTTTTTACCATAACTCGTTTTGCGGCATCGTAATAATGCTCAATAGTAACGTATTTTTGTATATCCGTGCTGTTTTCCAACTGATATGCTTTTTTAAATCCTTTTAATTTAACTTTAATGTTATTGTCTACAGCTCTGGTAGTTTTAAACTCATGGATCAAATCCAAAATATCATGCGCAATATAAACCGTATCTTTTGCATCAATGATAACCTTAGAATTTTCCGGTATTTGACTTAATGTTTGTTTGATGGCTGCTTTGTTTAAGAAAGAAACTTCTTGAGCTAAATCGATATGAATCACATCTCCATCTTCATATTCCTCTTTTCTAAAATAATAAGCTCTTTTAAGATTCCCTTTTAAAACAAAAATAACACTGATGATGATTCCCAAAGCTACTCCTTTCAACAAATCCAAAAATACAACTGCTAATAATGTAGCAATAAAAGGAACAAACTGATATTTTCCTTTTTCCCAAAAATGTATAAATCTAGCAGGTTTAGCCAGCTTATATCCCACTAAAATCAAGATGGCTGCTAAAGTTGCTAATGGAATTTTATTAAGAACTACCGGAATAGCAAGTACACTAATTAACAATAATGATCCGTGAATAATGGTTGACATCTTAGACTTTGCCCCAGAATTATTGTTTGCCGAAGAACGAACAATTACAGAAGTCAATGGTAAACCGCCTAATAAAGAACTCACCATATTACCAATTCCTTGCGCTTTTAATTCTTTATCGGTGTCAGTATATCTTTTTTGCACATCCATCCTGTCTGATGCTTCAATACTCAAAAGTGTCTCAATCGAAGCTACAATAGCAATCGTAAATGCTACTACCCAAACCTTTGGATTCATAATTCCAGATAAATTAGGTGTGACGATAATTGATTTAAATTCTTCGAATGACGATGGAACCGGTAAAGAAACTAAATGTTCTTTCCCTATCGCCAATGCACTCCCGTTGCCAATGAATATTTCATTCAAAATAACAGCAACAGTTACGGCAATTAATGCTCCCGGAACTAATTTTAGTTTTTTAAAAAATGGAAAATTATCCCAAGAAATTATGATTGCCATAGAAACTAACGTAATAACTATAGAACCTATTTGGAGGTAATCAAAAATATTAAACAACGCTGAAAAAGTATTACTGCCATCCGTTTGCGAAAAGGCTTGATCTCCCTCAAAATCACTGTCATATCCAAATGCGTGCGGCAATTGTTTCAGAATAATTATAATTCCAATACCCGCCAGCATTCCTTCGATAACATTCGTTGGGAAATAATTAGAAATACTTCCGGCTTTCGCAAATCCAAGTATCAATTGTATCAGACCTGCAAAAAAGACTGCTGTCAAGAAAATATCAAATGCCCCTAAATCCGTAATTGCTGTTAGAACAATTGCCGTAAGTCCGGCGGCCGGTCCAGAAACGCTTATGTGAGAAGTACTTAAATAACCCACTACTATCCCTCCTATAATTCCTGAAATAATTCCTGAAAATAAAGGAGCACCCGAAGCCATTGCAATACCTAAACATAACGGTAGCGCAACCAAAAAAACCACTAAACCAGACGCAAAATCGGATTTAAGGTTAGCAAAAAGATTAATTTTTTTTGTCATAATACCTAACTAAAAGTGAATAAAAACAGTTGTTCACATGCTACATGTGAAAATTGATTAAAAAAATATAATCAAAAATTGTGCATTAAACTTCGTTAGGCGGAGGAATAAATATGGAAGCCGTTATATTATCGTGTTTAGATAAATTCTCAGATAAAATGGCGCTTGAAGTTAATTCTGCGGGAAGGATTACATCTAAAAAATTATCCAAATAAAAAAATGTCTTGATTTCCTTCTGAGCATGTTCTTCTTCAGAGACAGTGTAGAAAATTGAAATATCAGCGCTTTTCTCAATCACAGTAACTATTGTTGGTGTGGCAAGAAACGCAATAAATATGATTAAGAATATTTTAGAGATCATTTTCATTGTAGCAAAAATAGAATAATAGTTCATAAAAAAAACATCCAATATCCTAAATTTTAAAAAAATTAACATTAAAAAAAAACCAGTAAAAAATCAATTGATTTCATCTGGTTTTCAATTTATTACAAACTTTCTTCTAGCCACGCCTGCATCATCCAAATTGTTTTTTCTTGTTCAGAAATAAAATCACTCATCATCGAATTTGTTCCTTCATCATTAATCTCACCGGATTTTTTTAAAATTTCTCTTTCTATTTTTAATAAATAGGACAAGGAAGTAACAATCAAATGAACTGCTTTTTCATCGTTAGAAATATTTTTACCTACAACTAATTGATTATTATTTATATAATCTTCAAAAGTATGAAGCGGTGTCCCGCCAACTGTAAGAACCCTTTCGGCAATCAAATCAATCTTAATTTGGGAATCAGTGTATAATTCTTCGAATTTTACATGCAAATCAAAAAAACGTTTTCCTCTAATATTCCAATGAATTCCTCTTAAATTTTGATAATAAACTTGAAAATTTGACAACAAAATATTTAATTCATTTACTATCAATTCTGATTCTTTTACGGGTAATCCTAAAATATTTGTTTTCATTATTTTTATTTTATACAAACGTAGGTAAGAAAAAGCAACTTTACACTATAAGTCAAATTGATTGTTTTTATATTTGCATCAGATATTATTATAAAAGATGACAATTACTCAATTAAAATATGTTTTGGCTGTGGCCGAACACAAAAATTTCACACTTGCTGCTGAGAAATGTTTTGTAACGCAACCAACATTAAGCATGCAAATTCAGAAAATTGAAGAGGAATTAAGTATTCAAATATTTGACAGAACCAAAAAACCGATTCAACTAACTGATATTGGTCAAAAAATAGTCAATCAAGCCAAAAATATTGTCAATGAAGCCGATCGTATCCAAGATATAGTGGAGCAACAGAAAGGATTTATTGGGGGTGAATTCAGATTGGGAATAATTCCAACGATTATGCCTACGCTCTTGCCGATGTTTTTGAATAATTTTATAAAAAAATACCCAAAAGTAAAGCTCATCATCGAGGAGCTCAATACGGACGAAATAATAACAAAACTAAAAAATGGTCATCTTGACGCAGCGATAGCCGCGACTCCTTTACTGGAAGAGAAAATCAAAGAAATTGTATTATATTTTGAACCATTTGTAGCTTACATTCCGGAAAGTCATCATCATTTTCAAAAGGAGGAAATAGAAGTTTCCGATCTAAACTTAGATGAAATCCTGTTGTTACAAGATGGACATTGTTTTCGTGACGGAATATTGAATTTGTGTAAAAACAACACTGGTAAAAGTGAAACGAGTCATTTTCAAATAGAAAGTGGCAGTTTTGAAACGCTGATAAAATTAGCCGACGAGGGTTTAGGAACAACATTGCTCCCCTATTTACACACCTTGGATTTAAAAGAAACTGACAAATTAAAATTACGACATTTTAAGGAACCAAAACCGGCCAGAGAAGTAAGCCTTATATACCCAAAAAGCGAATTGAAAATCCAGATAATTGAAGCCCTTAGGAGCACAATTGCCGGCGTCATAAAAGGCGCTATTGTTTTTCAGAACGTTCAAATTATAAGTTCGATACATAAAAAATAAAAAAAGGAACCGTTTTTTGCGGTTCCTTTCCTTTATGAATTTACTATAAGTAAACATTGTTTCAACTCTGGTTTTCCTATGGTATAACTCAATAACCATTCTCGCAGTTGCTCCATTTCATAAGGCAACAACATTTTGATGGCTTTTTCTAACTCTTTGCAAAAAAGCAACGGATCAAAACTTACTCTTTCTAAGACAGATTTTGTATAATCATACATGATTTTCGACATAATAAATGAAGATTTTAAGTTAGATTTTTTTAATAAAGCTTCGTAAAAATACAGTAATTTTAATCACACTATTATTATTTAACGAAGTTTTTAGTTTTTTATTTTAGATGAAGAAAAATTCAGAGAAAAATAAATAATTGAAAACAAACACTTTAACTATTTAAGTTCGTTTTTCAGGGCTCGAAACATTTCCCTTTTTCCTGGTGGCCCCGCAAGCTTCTCGACAGTAAAACCTACTTCGATCATGCTCCTTTTAACCACACCTCTGGCAGCGTACGTAACCAGCACTCCATTTTGTTTAAGCGCTTTAAACATTTTTTCAAAAATTGCCGTACTCCATAGTTCAGGTTGCACTCTGTATCCAAAAGCATCGAAATAAATCAAATCAAATTTATTTTCATCGTTAATTTCTTCAAAGAATTGTTTCCTTTTAGTCAATGTAAAATCATCATTCAAAACAATTTTTTCTTCCCAATTGCTTTCATGCATAATATCGAAAATCGCACTTTCCTGAGTTGCCTCTAATTCGGTCACATAATTCATCTTCAAAACTTCATCAGTTGAAATTGGATAGGCTTCTACTCCAACATAATCGATAGTTTGCTGCATTTTTTTAGCCTCCAAAAGTGTAATAAAAGCATTTAAACCAGTGCCAAATCCTATTTCCAAAATAGCAACTTTCTGGTTTTGAAATAAGGAAAGACCATTTTTTATAAAAACATGTCTTGCTTCCTGAATGGCTCCGTGTTTAGAATGATAACATTCGTCCCATTCTGATATATGTATGGTTGTTGAACCATCGAGTGTCTGGATTATTTCTCTTTTCAAAATTATACGCTTTATTTGTATTGATTTAAAATTCTAATACTTGTCAAAATTAATAAAAACTATTACGCTTACTGATGAAAAAGCACAATTTATTATGTAATCGAGAGAATTAAACTTATTTATTTCTAATTTTTTAAAACGTAAATAAATCTTAGTCAAAGACTATAATTAATATTGTTTTGATAAGTAATTTGCTGATTTTTATTTAATTTTGCAAAAATTAAATGCCAATTTGTGAAAACCAGATTCTTTTAAGTTTTAACTCATCATTTTAAAAAAATTAAAAAACAATACATTACTATGAGTACAACTCAAACTAACAAAATTGAAATTATAAAATCTTCTACTTCAAAAATAAACGAGGTAGATTTTGACAACTTAAACTTTGGTTCCGTTTTTACGGATCATTTATTTGAATGTGATTTTAAAAACGGGGAATGGCAAGAGCCAGTTATTAAGCCTTATGCCCCTTTTTTGTTAGACCCATCAACAAGAGTTTTTCATTATGGCCAAGCTATTTTTGAAGGGATGAAAGCCTACAGAGACAGCACTGATGCTATTTGGCTTTTTAGACCTGATGAAAATTACAATCGTTTTAATAAATCAGCAGTGAGAATGGCTATGCCGGAAGTTCCAGAAGAAATTTTCATGAATGGTCTAAAGCAATTGTTACAATTAGACAAAGCCTGGATCAAAAAAGGAAAAGGAAACGCCATGTATATCAGACCGTTTATGATTGCAACTGGAACTGGTGTAATTGCAAATCCATCAAATGCTTATAAATTTATGATTATTTTATCTCCTGTATCTTCTTATTATTCAGGCGATGTAAAAGTATTGATAGCTGAACATTTCAGTAGAGCTGCCAATGGAGGAATTGGGGCTGCTAAAGCTGCCGGAAATTACGCTGCACAGTTCTACCCTACTGAGTTAGCGAATAAGGAAGGTTTCCAACAAGTAATTTGGACCGATGATGCAACGCATACTAAACTGGAAGAAGCAGGAACGATGAATGTTTTCTTTCGAATAAATGACACATTACTAACAGCTCCGGTCAGTGAAAGAATTCTTGATGGTGTAACCCGAAAAACACTAATTGATTTGGCTAAAAGTGAAGGTATTGATGTAGAGGTTCGTCCCGTATTGGTTTCTGAACTTGTTGAAGCTTCTAAAAACGGAACTTTAAAAGAGATTTTTGGCGCTGGAACAGCAGCTGTCGTTAGTCCAATTTCTGGATTCTCCTATCAGGATGTTTATTATGAATTGCCAAAAATCGAAAAAACTGTGGCAATACAATTAAAAGATAAGTTGACTAATATCCAAAATAAACTGGAAGAAGATACTTTTGGGTGGACTGTTAAAGTATAAATTCAACATTTTATAATTTTAAAAAAGCGATTTTCACTCTGAAAATCGCTTTTTTGTTTTCTATTATTTTGGCTGAATTTAGTTTGCTAGGACGCTAATTAAGTATTCTCAAATATTTTAGAAAAATCTGGTTTAAAATAATTTGGACCTTTCAATACTTTTCCATCTTCCCGATATATAGGTTTTCCATCTTTATCTAATTTACTCATGTTACTCCGTTGGATTTCATCGAAAACGGCCTCTATTTTATGTTGTAAACCATGTTCGATAATAGTTCCGCACAAAATGTACATCATGTCACCCAATGCATCCACAATTTCTATTAAATCATTGTTTTTGACTGCTTCAAGATACTCTTCGTTTTCCTCTTTCATTAAATTATAGCGGAGCTCATGTTTACTTTCTCCTAAATTAGCGGTGGGAACTTCACTGTGGCCTATTTTAAAAGCCGTGTGAAATTCTTTGACTGAGTTTATCTGTTTTTGCATCTTTTTATTTTATTAAATGAAAAGGCAAATTAGCAACTATTTCTAAACTATTAACTAAATTTGCCTAAAATAATTTAAACTATGTTTAGTCAAGGTCAATTAGTGTTTGCAGGCTTATTTTTTATTGCATTTATTATTGCTGCAATTTATTCTTACCGAAAAGATATAAAAATACATCAAGAGTTTTACAAAGGAAATTACAAAATTCTGATAGGATTTGGAATTTTTATTGGAATTTTATTTTTAATAAAAGTGTTTTTCAAACGTTAATTTTCTTAAAATAAAGAAATAATGTCCACTTTTCAGTGGACTTTTTTATTTCCTTACTATTTTATCATTCCAAATCAAATTCCTTACTTCTGCTTTGTAAAGCTAGATTACAGTTTTAAATATTAGTTATTCTCAATTCGTTTAATCACCAAGATTCATTTCAGAAAATTAACTTTTTTGACTACGATTTTTGATGTAAAAATGACATTATATTTATTTAACACTTTCTGCTACTTGTAAATTAAATCTTTAACTTTACAAAAATTAATAAACCTGTGTATTATGAGGATTTTAAAATATTTATTTCTTTTACTGCTACTTAGTTTTGTGGCTTTATCCATTTTTGTGGCCACTCAAAAAGGAGATTTTACTGTAGAAAGAAGTCAAATCATAAATTCTCCAAAATCAAATGTGTTTAGTTTTGTTAATGATTTCAGAAACTGGGAAGATTTTGGTTCTTGGATTACAGAAGATCCGCAAATGAAAATAAATTACTCTACTGTAACAATCGGACCTGGAGCATCGTATTCATGGGAGGGAAAAGATGGAACAGGAAATATAAAAACTCTTTTTGTTAAAGAAAACGATAGTATATCTCAAAAAATGAATTTTGGCGGTACGGAATCTTTGGTTTTTTGGAAATTTAAAGATACGGTTGGAGGCACAAAAGTTACTTGGAAAACCATCGGAAAAATGAGTTTTTCTATGAAAGTCTACACTGCATTCAACGGTGGAATTGACCATTTCATTGGCAAAATATATGAAAAAAGCTTGGCTAGTCTTGACAAAACTCTTGATTTTGAACTAAATACATACACTGTAAAAGTGAATGGATTAACAAAAAAATCCGGTACTTTTTACTTAAAACAAACCTTTACCAGTAAAATTTCCAGTGTTACTAAAAATTCCAGAGTCGTATTTTATAAAATCATTACATTCTGCAAACAAAATAATATTGAATTAAATGGCAAACCGTTTATACTTTATCACACTTATGATTTAGCGAACGGATTGACCAAATTATCCTTTTGTGTACCAATAAAAAGTCAAATATTAACGAGCTCGGGAAGTGATATTTTAGCGGATAAGTTAGAACCTTTTGATGCAGTCAAAACAACTTTGACCGGCGATTATTCCCATAGTAGAAAAGCATTGGATAAAACCAAAGAATACATAAACGCTAATAGAATTGCGGTATATCCTGTGTTTTCACATTTAGAAATTTTCACAAAAAGCCGATCCCAAATTAAGAATCCTTCGAAATGGGTCACTGAAATTTACTACCCTATTACACCAAAAGCAATTCCTGTCAATTCTTATGTAACACCTGTCATCAAGAAAGTGGAAGCAGTAAAAACACCGGAACCGGCTATCATTAAAGAAGAAGAGCAATCCGAATTTTAAAATTGTTTTACGACGATTAAACCTTTTTAATAAATTCCATTCTAACCTTAAAATAAAAATTTTGCTAGAAGAACAGGAATTTATAAAACGATTGTTAAACCCTAAAACGCAAAACCAAGCGTTTCAGCGTTTGATATTGGATTATCAAAGACCTCTTTACAATCACGTTCGTAACATCGTTTTGAACCACGATGATACCGATGATGTTCTGCAAAATACTTTTATTAAAATATTTCAACATTTGAAAAATTTTAAAGGAGAAAGCAAACTCTTTTCATGGATGTACCGTATTGCGACCAATGAAGCCTTAACTTTTCTAAAACAAAAATCAAAATTAAGTAGCATTTCATCTGAAATATTGCAAAACAAAACGCTCGACAATCTGGAAGCCGACGTCTTTTTTGATGGTAATGAAATTCAACTAAAATTACAAAAAGCGATTGCATTGTTGCCAGAAAAACAACAGCTGATTTTTAAAATGAAATATTTTGAAGAACTCAAGTACGAAGCAATTTCGGAAATTTTGGGAACTTCGGTGGGAGGATTAAAAGCATCCTATCACATAGCAGTAAAAAAAATAGAAACTTATGTATCGATCAATTAAACCTTTTCGCAATAATCATGTCTAAAAAATATGAAAGCATTTAAATTAGAAAACGAGCCTAAAATTGAAACCGGATTTAAAACACCGGATGATTATTTTGAAAATTTTTCGGTCAAAATGATGGAACAATTACCTGCGAGTGAACCAAAAGTAATTTCCATTTTTCAAAAAAGAAAAAATATATTACTGATGGTTGCAGCAGTTTTAGTAATTGCCTTGATGATTCCATCTTTAAATTATTCAACAGCCAATTCTCAAGCATTGGATAGAATTGCACTGGAAAATTACATTAATTATCAATCAAACGTAAACCAATATGACTTGCTCCGTGTTTTGGAAACCGAGGATATTAATAACATGAATACAAGTATTGTTTTAGAAGATGAAGCTATAGAGGACGTTTTATCAACCAATTCAAATTTGGAAAATCTAATTTTAGAATAAATAACAAATATCCTTTAAGCTAAAATTTTAAAAAAACATAAAATGAATTTTAAAAAATTATTACCCCTATTATTGCTGTTTGTTTCAGTCAGCTTTTACGCTCAAGGTGAAAGTATGCAAGAAAAAAAAGAGAAAATAAAAACGTTAAAGGTCGCTTTTTTTACGACAGAACTAGACTTGACAACAAATGAAGCAGAGAAATTCTGGCCTCTTTACAACACTTTTGATGATAAACAATTTGAATTAAGACATCAAAAAATGAGAGCTTTTATGAAAAGAATGAGTGACGGTTCATTAGATAAAATAACCGAAAAAGAAGCTAATAATTTTTTAATTCAAATGGAAGATACCGAAGAAGAATTATTTTTACTTCGAAAAAAATTCACTCTAAATTTGAGAAAAATACTGCCTTCAGTAAAAATTATTAAACTCCGAAAAGCAGAGGAAGATTTCAATAGAAAATTATTACATCAATACCGTAATAAAGGCCAGAAGAAATAATCGCTTTTTTATTTTCACAGTTAAAAAAATACCGTAAGTACCATGTTATTTTGGAACTTAGGTTTTTTTTTACTTAAAATTAATGCGAATCATTTTATTTTGTCCCGCTGCGATAGCGGTTTGTTCATCTGTAAAGCGAATTGTGTTCAGAGTTGAATCGGTTGACAATTGTTTCCATGAAACGCCGCTGTCAGAAGAATAATGAATTCCCGAAAAACCAACAGCAACAAGACCTTTACCGTTACTTTTAGGAACATATTGTACGCAAGAAGCATATCCGAAACCTTGATTTTCAGCTGTAAGCGTCCATGTTTTTCCACCATCTGCTGTAATAGCTTTATTGGAGTAGTTCTGATTTCTGTTTTCGTAATCACCTCCGGCTACAAATCCGTTATCTGCATCATAAAAATCAGCCGTAAAAATTCCGGTCATCGTTTTGCCTTGCACAATAGGAGAATTATAAACAGTCCAGTTATTTCCTCTATTGGAAGAATAAAAAACCCTCGATTTTTTTCCACCGGAAACAATCCATGTATTATTTTCTCTGATGACAATATTAGTATTGCTTGCCGCAAAAGCGGCTTCGCCATCCAACACTTTTGGCAATTTATCACACGGAATTTTATTCCATGAATTTCCTCCGTCGCGTGTCGTAATGATGTTAAGACAATCAGCGATTGGATCTCCAATGGCAATACCTTCTTTATCATCCCAAAATTGCATACTGTCATAAAAAACTTTTTCATGATTTTCTTGGTACACTATTTTTGTTTCTTTTCCATCTTTTGAAATTCGGTGTAACAACGCCGGATTTGCAACATTTAAAATAAATAAATGCTTCGCTGTTTGGGCAATACTTCTGAATTCAAGTTTTAAAGAATCCTTGATAATGGTGTTCTCCAATTTTTGACCGGTATTTAAATTGTAGAAACCATATCTTCCTTTATCTGCAGCATACCAAATTTTATTTTCATCAATCAGAATCGCTCTAATACTTATTTTATCTTGAAAAAGCGTATCAATTATAACAGATTGAAAACTAATTCTATTTAAATTCACTAATTTATAATCAGCTGTTTTACAAGACACCAGAACAATTACAACCAATATAATTAAAAAAATATTTTTCATTTTCATACATTTTAGGGCTAATTTACAATTAATAATCAAAACACAAATAGCGACTAATATTAATTGGCATAATAATTGGATCTTGAAAAAAAAAGGGAAAACTTAATCCATTTAATTATGAAAACGAAATTACTATTATTGAGTCTATTGACCTCTGTTTTCGCAACACAAACGCAAGCGCAAGATAGAACATCAGTAAATGCAATGAATGCCGAAATCAGCGATAATCTTGATCTAAGAGCTGTTGCTTCTATTTTTGGGGATTCTAGAGACTTACAGGATTTTGAAAGACGCCTGAATGATCCTGAACTTCAAATATCAAATTTAGATTTAAACGACGACAATCAAGTTGACTATTTACGGGTTATTGAAACCGTCGAAAATAGAACGCATTTAATTATTATTCAATCTGTCCTTGATGATGATTTTTACCAAGATGTTGCTACAATTGATGTTGAAAAAGACAGAAACAATAAAATTCACGTTCAAGTGGTTGGAGATGTTTTCATGTATGGTGAAAATTATATTTATGAGCCCGACTATTATACCACTCCTTTAATATATGCTTCATTCTGGTCACCTAATTATCATCCTTATTACTCTACTTGGAATTGGGGATATTATCCTTCCTATTATTATGCATGGAATCCATTTCCTGTATTCCGTTATAGAAATAATATTAACATTAGTCTGAACATCAATAACAATTATAATTATGTTAACAACAGAAGAAGTAATCGTGCTGTAGTTTTACACAATTCAAGACGTTCAAATGGTTACGAAAGACAAAATCCGAATTATTCGTTTTCAAGAAGAAATGTTAATGTAACAAACCGTTATGAATTAGATCAGAGAAGAGCTTCTAGAAATGAAGTTGGTTACTCAAACAGAAGAACTGAAACTCAAAGAGACAATTCGCAAAACAGAATGAACACTACAAGAGGTGGAGTTTCAGCACAAAGGTCAGGTTCGTCCCGGGATTATTCTCAAAACAGAACCAATCCTTCTACTCAGGCATCGCCAGAAAGAGGAAATTCTCAAAGAGAGTATTCTCAAAACAAAACCAATCCTTCTACTCAGGCATCGCCAGAAAGAGGAAATTCTCAAAGAGAGTATTCTCAAAACAGAACCAATCCTTCTACTCAGGCATCGCCAGAAAGAGGAAATTCTCAAAGAAAGTATTCACAAAACAGAACCAATCCTTCTACTCAGGCATCGCCAGAAAGAGGAAATTCTCAAAGAGAGTATTCTCAAAACAGAACCAATCCTTCTACTCAGGCATCGCCAGAAAGAAGAAATTCTCAAAGAGAGTATTCTCAAAATAGAACTAATTCTTCTACTCAGGGAACGCCACAAAGAGGAAATTCTCAAAGAGAGTATTCTCAAAACAGAACTAATTCTTCTACTCAGGGAACGCCACAAAGAGGAAATTCTCAGAGAGGGTATTCTCAAAACAGAACCAGTCCTTCTACTCAGACATCGCCAGAGAGAGGAAATTCGGAAAGAGGAGAATCACAAGGCAGAATCGATCCTTCTAGTCAAGCTGAACCACTAAGAGGTAATTCTCAAAGAGATTATTCTCAAAGCAGAACCAGTTCTTCTGGTCAGGCATCGCCAGAAAGAGGAAATTCTCAAAGAGGAGAATCACAAGGCAGAACCAATCCTTCTAGTCAAGCTGAACCACAAAGAGGAGAATCACAAAGAAGAGAATCGCAAAGCAGAGGCAATTCTTCCAGAAATGACAACGGAAGATCTTAAAAAACGGTATCAGAAAAGTAAAAAAACACGGCTCATTTAGCCGTATTTTTTTTATGAAATAAAAAGCGCTAATTTATTATAAAAGTGTAAATTTGAACCAGTTTTTTAAAAATTATACATGAGCACAGCGCACAAGGACTTGCATAGCAAATTGACATTAGGAGGTTTATTAATTTCATTGGGAATAATTTATGGCGATATCGGAACTTCGCCTTTATACGTAATGAAAGCTATACTTGGGGATCATATCATTAATGCAGATATTGTTTTAGGAGGCGTTTCAGCAGTTTTTTGGACACTTACTTTACAGACCACCATAAAGTACGTCATCATCACTTTAAGTGCTGACAACAATGGCGAGGGTGGAATCTTTGCTTTATATGCTTTAGTCAAAAAAACAAAAATTAAATGGCTGATTGTCCCAGCAATAATCGGTGGAAGTGCCTTACTCGCTGACGGAATTATAACACCCCCGATTTCAGTATCGTCTGCAATAGAGGGGATAAAAACATTTTATCCACAAATAAATACAATCCCAATTGTTATAGGTATTTTATTTGTGTTGTTTACAATTCAGCAATTTGGAAGCAAATTAGTCGGTAAATTTTTTGCACCTATGATGCTGATTTGGTTTAGTATGCTTGCTGTTTTGGGAATTACACAGATTTCTCAACATGCTGAGGTTTTTAAAGCAATCAACCCATATTATGCTTATCATTTATTGACGATTCATCCGGAAGGCTTTTTTGTTTTAGGGTTTGTATTTCTTTGTACAACGGGAGCTGAAGCATTATATTCGGATATGGGACATTGCGGCAGAAAAAATATTAGAATCAGCTGGATTTTTGTAAAGACTGCTTTAGTGCTTAATTATTTTGGTCAAGCAGCTTATTTAATTCAACACGAGGGAAAAACATTACAAAGTTTGGGTGGAGAAAACGGAAATCCTTTTTACCTAATAATGCCAGACTGGTTTCAACCTATCGGAATTGTCATTGCTACACTTGCTGCCGTAATTGCGTCGCAAGCATTAATTAGCGGATCTTTTACTTTGATAAATGAAGCGATGCGATTGAATTTTTGGCCAAAAGTAAAAATCAAATATCCTACTGAATTGAAAGGCCAACTGTACATTCCATCAATCAACTGGTTGTTGTTTATCGGTTGTGTTGGAATAGTTTTGCACTTTGAAGAATCCAGCAATATGGAACATGCTTACGGTCTGGCCATTATCTTGTGTATGATTATGACCACTATTTTACTTAATTTTTATTTAATATTGAAAAGAGTAAAATTATATTTCATTGTACCATTGATTACTATTTATTTAATAATCGAATTTAGTTTTTTGGTAGCCAATATTACTAAGTTCGCTGAAGGTGGTTATGTAACGCTTTTAATAGCAATCGCTTTAATTAGTATAATGACCATTTGGTATTTAGCGAAGCAAATTAATAAAAGCTACACTAAAATTGTTAAAATTGAGGATTATAAAAAAGTTCTTGGTGAATTAAGTACTGACTTATCTATACCGAAATATGCAACACATTTAGTTTACATGACCAATGCCGGAAGAGTGGATGAAATAGAAGAAAAAGTAATGTATTCTATTTTACAAAAAAGACCAAAAAGAGCTGATATTTACTGGTTTGTTCATGTTAATATATTAACGGAACCTTACAAAACAGAATATAAGGTAACTGAAATAGTAAAAGATGATTTGTACCGTGTAGACTTCAATTTAGGCTTTAGAGAACCTACTAAAATCAACCTGATGTTTAAGGAAGTTATCAAGGATATGGTCCAAAAAGGAGAAGTTGATATTACCAGCCGTTACGAATCTTTGAACAAAAATAACATCATCGGTGATTTCAAATTTGTATTGTCTGAAAAGTTCCTTTCTAACGACAGTGACTTAAGATGGCATGAAAAAATAATTATGAACTCTTATTTCTTAATTAAAAAATTAAGTTTATCCGAAGAAAGAGCCTTTGGTTTAGACAGCAGTTCTGTTAAAATCGAAAAGTTTCCAATGGTGCTTCACGCGCCTGAGAAGATCGCATTAACAAGGGTAAAATAAACTTTTTTCATTTTAAAATATAGAAAAACACTGTTTTAAATGCAGTGTTTTTTTATGCAAAAAAATTAAAATCAATAACATTCATTGTTTAAAATATAACATTCGATCAATTAATAGTACCTTTGCACCTCAATTATTTAAAATGAGATTACACAGAAATTTAGTTTACACAACAATAGACGCCTTGAATGCCATTTTTAACGAAGGCGAATATGCGGATAAAGTAGTGGCAAGATCCTTAAAAAAAGACAAACGTTGGGGAAGTTCTGACAGAAAGTTTGTTGCCGAAACCATCTACGAAATTGTACGTTGGAAAAGATTATACGCAGAAATAGCCGAAG
Organism: Flavobacterium sp. DSP2-3-1; assembly: GCF_049896865.1. Classification (NCBI taxonomy): domain Bacteria; kingdom Pseudomonadati; phylum Bacteroidota; class Flavobacteriia; order Flavobacteriales; family Flavobacteriaceae; genus Flavobacterium; species Flavobacterium sp. DSP2-3-1. Next base: position 190,087 of record NZ_JAFCVD010000005.1, read on the forward strand.
TAAAAGAGCCATTTGACCGAGAAAATCTTTGGAGAATGTTTTCTGTTTGGGCAGTATTAAGAGGTTATCCTATTCCGGATTGGCGTCAACTGGAAGGAACTCCAGAACGAAAAATAAAAGGGCGTTTTGACGAACTTTCAAAAGTAAGAGCTTTAAAAGAATCTATTCCGGACTGGATGGATGAATTAGGCGTAAAAGAATTAGGCGAGAAAGTTTGGGCTACCGAAATCACAGCTCAAAACCAACCAGCTAAAGTAATCTTGAGGGTAAATACTCTTAAGACAACAAGAGAAGCGTTGCGTGCTATTTTGATGGATTTGAACATTGAAACAGAAACGCTGAAAAATCAGCCTGACGCTTTAGTGCTGAAAGAAAGAGCTAATGTTTTCTTGACTGATGCATTCAAACAAGGTTTTTTTGAAGTTCAGGATGCCAACTCACAATTAGTTGCTGCTTTCCTTGATGTAAAACCAGGAATGCGTGTAGTTGATACCTGCGCTGGCGCCGGAGGGAAAACGCTTCACATTGCTTCTTTAATGGAAAACAAAGGACAGTTAATCGCTATGGATCTGTATGAAAGCAAATTAAAGCAATTAAAAATCAGAGCCAAAAGAGACGGTGCTTTCAATATTGAATACCGTATTATTGACTCGACAAAAATCATAAAAAAATTACATGAAAAAGCAGACCGTGTTTTGATTGACGCACCATGTAGCGGTTTAGGAGTTTTGAAAAGAAATCCCGACGCTAAATGGAAATTGAAACCGGAATTCATTGACAACATCCGTAAAGTACAATCGGAAGTTTTAGAAAGTTATTCTAAAATTGTAAAACCGGGAGGGAAATTAGTGTACGCTACTTGTTCTATTTTACCATCCGAGAATCAAGATCAAATTGCTCGTTTTTTGACTACAGATATTGGTAAACATTTCAATTTTATAAAAGACCAAAAAATCTTGGCTTCAGAGTCAGGTTTCGATGGATTTTACATGGCTCTTTTAGAACGCAAAGATGAAGTCAAAAAGGTTCAATTGTAAGAAGAAACTAAAATATAAACATATTACTAAGAGTACAGAAGCTGTCCCATAAAGACAGCTTTTTATTATTACAAACATTGTCTTAATTCGAAATCCTTTTTACATTTAATTTATTTTTTTATTTTAAAATTTTCTACCGCTTTTATTTTGATTTTTTGATTTCAAAAATATGGCGCTATTTTATTTATTTTAAAAATATTGACCTAGGATTAGATAACTTTAGCTAGTAACCTTTTGATTTCTAAAACACTGTTTTTCGATAACCACTATTTTTGTTGATTTTTTGATACGAATTTGCTCATTTTTATCACATATGGCAAACTAAACTAATCTTTCTGTCTTAACATAGATTTCTGATACTAAAATTATTTTGAATTTTGTAGGAATAGATTAGCATAATCGGCTGTAATGGCTTCCCAAGTGTAAATTTTATTAGCCACATTTTTCATATCCTTAGCAACCACATTTAACTCTTCTTGATTAATTTTTGATAATATTTTTAACAATTCATTTTTATTTCCAAAATACTTGGCTTTGTTAGCTGTAGTTTCCACATTATAATTTACACTATAAGCTATAATTGGCAACTCTAAATACATAGCTTCCACTAATGAAGGATTAGTTCCTCCTGCACTATGGCCATGTACATATACATAACAATTACTTCTAATTTGGTTTAATATATTTTGATCATAAATGGGCTCTAATAAATGGATATTTTCAAAATTATTGAATTTCAATTTCATTTCTTTACCATAATTACTGTTGTTCCAATTCCCAATAACAACAATATTTAAACTTGGATGTTCTGAAAAGGAATGCAATATTAAATAGATGTTATTTTCTGGTTCTATTCTACAAACTTTAAATGCGTATTTTTTAGCCAAGAAAGGATATTGAGATACAACAATGGAACTTAACGCTTCTTTCTTTGTGTGATTAGCACCATATGCAATTAACTCACTATTGATATTATAAACGTATTTTACATACTCTTGGATTACTTTGTTGTCTGCAACAACATTATCGGCGTAAGTTACTGCTATTTTTTCAGAATATTTTAAAAACATTTTAGCTACCCTCCCCCATTTTGCACGTTTCCACTCTAACCCATCGATGTTAACAATAATTAATTTATTAGATATCAATTTAATAAATGGCAAAACAATACAACCCGAAACTCCCAATATTAACAGTACATCGGCATAAAATACGGCGTTAAAAATGGAAATTATATCGTACAAAATACTTTGAACACCATTTGCATTTAATGGAATGTATTTTAAATTGGCATTATTATACCTTTTTAACTTTTTAGAATAAAAAACACCACTACAATAAACAGTAACATCAAATGAATTGGTTAAGTGCTTCGTTAAATATTCAGTAAGAGTTTCAAAGCCACCATATTTAGCAGGAAGACCAACAACACCGATAATGGCTATTTTTTTTTGTATCATACTGAAATTACTTTTTCAAGCATTATTTTAGCGCTTTCTTCCCAAGAATATTTTCCTTTAATAGTTGATTGTATTGCACTTAAATCTATATTTTTTATGTTTTTTGTCATTTGATTAATGATTTTAGCGAATTCGTCGTAATTATTTGGATCAAAAAAATAGGGTTTAAAAAAATCAAAATCAGCCATTGCGGTAGTATTAGAGCAAATAACAGGTGTACACAATGCTCCCGCTTCTAGTGGAGGGATACCAAATCCTTCAGCTTTAGAAGGATAGACAAAAAATTCTGCTGCATTTAAAAAATTCTTCAAATCTAAATCACTAACTTTCTCAAACCAGAAAATAGATTTTTTAATTTCTTTTTTTAAACTACTTATATTGTCAAAAAGTCCACTGTGCAATGTATTGTCTCCAATTAATACGAGAGCAAAACCTTTTTTCCAAAGTTTTTCCTTCACAAAAGCTGTAACTAATAAATTTTGATTTTTTCTCGGTTCTATACGGCTTACATATAAAATAAAATTTTGGACGGCATATCGATCATTGATGTATAATTTTGACACATCTTTTGAGCTTTTAAAATGAAAGTAATCATCTGAAACAGCATTTGGGGTAATTATTATTTTATTTGCTTTAATATTAAATTGTTTGGCAATTTTTTGTTTGGAATAATCTGAGACCGTTAGTAAATAGTCACAGCGTTTAGCACTTAAAAAAAATAATATGTTACGTTGTAATCGATAGAAAAAAGAAAAATCATTAAAAAAATCATTAAAAAGAATATCATGAATTGTAACGATATACTTGCAGTTTCTATTTTTAAAAAAAGGAATAACATACTGAAAATGAGCATGTGTGCAACCTAATTCATTGATTATTTTAGGTATTTCAATAAAAATCCTATTAAAACTTCTTGTCGAAGAATACTGAATGTATTTTACATTCGGATGATTTCCAAAATATTCCTTAATATTTTCAATTTTATTTGCACCAAAATACAAGGTAATAGTAGGGTTTAAAAATAAAATCTTTAAATACAATTCTTTAACATATGTCAATGTACCTTGAAATTCCCCGTCAAATATATGTGCATCAACAAAAATTTTATAGTTTTTCATACATATACTGATTTTAAAAAATTTACTACCGGCATTCTGTTACTTCTTTACACTCAAATATATCTTTATTTTTCTGACAAAATAACTTTCAATTTTCCATACTTCAAATAAAGATTTTAATAAAAAGATTTTTGAGTTGCTCGACTTAAGATATGCTTTATGAAAATAGATTTTACTTTTGAAAGCGTATTTGTGCATTTTAATAAAACTCAAATGATTTGAAATAGTTTGTGAGGATAAATGATTATAATTTAAGTTATACAAAAGGTAATTGTTAAGTCCCAATCTTTTAACTTTGATACCTATAATAGATTCTTCCATATACAAAAAAGTATTTTCATCTAACAACCCCATATCAAAAAACACTTTTTTAACACCCATGAAAAAAGAGCCCGCCAAACAATCTACAGGCTTGGTTTTTGAAAGATGGTCAGTATTATAGATTTGCCTCCCTCTGAAGAAGTCTTCATCACGAAAAAAAAAATCTAATATGAATAGTGAGCCTTTTAAATCATCTATAAATCTTGGGATTTTCCATGCTGACATCTTTGATATCTTTCCATTATCATGCATTAAAGGAGCGATAAAAGCCGGTTTATTTAATTTTTTATATTGTTCAGCCATTTTGAATAATAATAATGTGTCTTTTATCATAATATCATTATTGCTAATTACAATGAAATCTATGTTCTTTTTTTCTAAATGATGTAAACCAAAATTATTGCCATATGCATAACCTCCATTTTTTTCGCTAAGAATTACTTCAATATTTTTAATTTCTAGATACGTATCTTTTAATATATCATATGATTTATTGGATGAGCAATTATCAACTATTAGAATATTTAAATCTATTTTTTCTTGTTTTTGCAAGTACTTAACGCAGTTAATAGTATCTAAATAAGATTCAAAATTCAAGACTATTACATCAATAGACGTTAATTTATTTACTTTTTTCATCAAATAGTGTTTTGCTTTAGAAACTGTTTTTAGAGCACCAAATATCAACTTGTTAAGTGTAGTAGTTCAAAACATTAGTTCAAGTTTTTTTTGTGGAGTGAAGTAAAACACCAATTTGATTAAGAACCGTTTTAAATGAAATATTTCTTGTTGTATTGACAATTTTTTTTCCAAGGGTTCGGGAGAAAATTACTAAAATTGACTAAAATTTATTATTAAAAAAAATTACAACCAACGGATTAAATTAATTTAACGTAGCTCTAGCAATAAAGAAATTTTAGCTTTAATTAGTTATAAAAGAAAATTCTATAAATTAAAAACAATATAATTATCAGTTAAATGCTAAACTCCTAATTACTTTCGCTCTTGTAATTTGGAAGTTTTGTCATTTTAAGTATTTCTCTCATTTTCTGTCCCCAAATGTCCCAATTTAATTCGTTTTCAAATTTCTTGCGGGCGTTTAAAGATAAATTACTTAATTGGACTCGATCATCTAAAAGCGATTGAATAGTAGCCGCATAATCATGTGAAGTAGCTGTAAACGGCAAAGTATAACCATTTACACCACTTTCAATAATTGAACTAACTCCACCGGTATCTGTAGTTATAACCGGTATTCCAAAAGCATTAGCTTCGCAAAACACTATAGGAGTGCAATCAGCACGGGTAGGAACAAATAGAAGATGTGTATTGTATAAAATATTTAATAAAATATCATATTCTTCACATTTGTTTTTATCAAGAAATGGCACTATTTTAATTTTATCATCATTTTGTAATAAAACAGGAATACAACCACAAATTGTTAAAGTTATATCATATCCTCTATTAATTAAAAGATTGAATGTTTCTATTACAATTTCTCCACCTTTTCTTTGCCAATCTACTCCTAAAAAAAGAAAATTTATGGTACTATCGAATTGTTTGTTTAAACTTGCTTTTTGCGGTGTAAAATCTAGATTGGCTCCAAATTGCACTGTAAATACAGAACTTTTATCAACTTTATAATTATTAATTACATATTCAGCTGCCCAAGTGGAAGAATAAACATGAGTGACGGACTTTATAAGTGCGTATTTTTCAATTAAATTACCCTCTTTATAAGAAAAATAGGAAATATTTGAAAAATAATCATAATAATTGTTTAATTGTCCAAAAGAGCTATCTGACAAATAACATATTGGTATCGATGTGTCCAAATGAGCTATTTCCGTCGATGCTACTGGAGCAAAAATTACATCAATTTTTTTATTTTTGAGTTTTTTTTTTATTTGAGAAGCATAAAATTTACTTAGTACCAAACTGTGCGATCTATCATATTTTTTTAAAAAAAACATCTGATTTATAAAAGTGTTTATTAAAAGCAGTGATTTTATTATTAAATTGTACTTTACTGGCGCAATTAAATAAACTTCATCGACTTCTTTCAATAAGGATTCATACATCTTAAAATGGGTTCCGGACCAACTTCTTTTATCTTTTGGATTTTTTGCGGTTAGATATCCAACTGTAATTTTTTCTTTCATATTGTTGGTTACAATTAATTTAACTTTATAATTTTTCCTCTGAATGTTTTCATTTTAAGTGTAGCGCCAATTACAATTAGTAGCAGCATAGGCGTTGTTGTTGTAAAAATTCCATGAACTACAAAAGTTAGAAGTAAGACTGTAAATACAGCTGCCTGTAAAAGCATTGTCGTTAATTTTTCTAGCTTACTAAAACTTAGTACAGGAACTTTCAAGGCCACTTTTAATAGTTTAAATAAAAAAAGAAAGAAAAAAAATAACCCAAGTAATCCGGTTTTTAATAATACTGTAATAAAACCATTATGGAACATAGGTAAAACATCTAATGAATCCATTTCACCATTAAAAATCCAATTCGGAGTATAAACGACAGTACCGAAGCCCTGGCCAACTAATATCTCAATAAAATTACCTTCACTGAATTTTGTTAACCCTAAAAATGCTTCATATCCGCGCCAGTTTTGACTTATTTCAAATGATGTTTCATAATCCTGAACAAGAATTTCATTGAAAGAATGATTTATTTTTGATTGAAATGTATCTTCTTCAATTGCACTGGATTCAACTTTTATGAAAAAGCTTCCAAAAATAATTACTACTACTACAAACACTGTTAGCCAGTAGATTTTTAAAATATAAAAAGCTTTGTTTATTAAAGGAATTAAAATCATTACCAATAATAAAAAATAATCTGTTCTCGAAAATGATATCGCAACTGAGAACAGAGAAATACCCATTATCAGCCATTCTTGAAAATTTTTAAATATTTTAAATTTACATATTCTTGCGTAAAACAATATTGTAAATGCTAACAATGCTGTTGCATTTGATAAGCTATACTCATATCTTGTTTCAAGACCTAGTTGGGTCAATAATGCTGGATTTAAAACTAACTCTACAAATTTATAAACAGTTATAACAAGCGAACTTAGTACAACAATTCGTATTAGCTCTCTAAAATCAATTATGTTTTTAGACATGTAAAACCCGATAATTATAAATATTGGAGCTTGAATAAAGTACATTATATCTCTAGAAAAATAATACAAATCATATTCCGCTAAATGGACTATCCCAACTAAAAATCCTGTAAAAATAATCATCTTTAAAAAAAAAATATTTTTTAATCCAAGAGAGGTATTTACTGATCTATTAAGTTCAAGATGAATTAATAAAGGAATTGATAAAAAAACTACAGCTTGGTCCCAAGCTGTTTGGGAAAGAACCAATAGCAGGGCAGTATACCAGAAAGTCAGATCTTTTTTATTAGATTTTAGAAATCTTTTCATGATTTATTTATAAAATGAAAATACTTTTATATTGTTTCTTTGAATAACTATTGCGGCATAAATTGTTATGGTAAACTCGCAAATTAATAAAGATATAGCTGCCCCAACAGTAGATAGTTTGAATACAAAAAGTAAAATTCCTAAGACAAACAAATTTAAAATTGCACCCGTCATGTAGATTCTAGAAAAATATTTATCCATTTTAAAAGGTAACAATACAACGTTAAATAGTATTGATGCAGTGGGCAGTATTATTATAAGTGGAGATAAAATTCTAAAAATTAATATTGAATGGTTTACATTTTGACTAAACAACAAATGAAATATTGGCTCTGCAAAAATGAATCCGATTATCCAAATAAAAATTGAAATTAAAATCGTAAAATTTAAAATTCTCCGCAAAAAAACTACAGTTTCTTCGAATGAGTTTTTTGCCAATTGAATAACATGTGGATAAATTGTTTGAGTAAAGGGAGAAAATATGGCTACAATTATTCTCAAAGCTTTTTCTGCGATTGCATAATAACCAACCATAGTTGTATTAGTTACCAATCCTAAAACAACTGTAGTTGTTGTTGTGTATAAATTAGTAGAAATTGTAGAAATAAAAATATAATATCCTTCTCTAAGATGTCTCCAGACATTTATACTTTTTTGGATTTTAAACGGAATTTTAAAATTTACATTTATTATAATCATTGAAATAATACCAACAAAAATATATCCTCCAGAATTTAATACTGGGACTAATAAATAATCACTTGGAGATTTTACAAATACAAATATCGAAATAGTAAAAATAGCTTTTGAACTTACAGACAGAATTGTGATGTATTTCATCTTTTCCATTCCTTGAAAAAACCACGTCGGAAATAACATTGTTCCTATGACCATACCAAAGGTTAAAAAATACAACTCCCAGTGAATTGAAAATTTTTCAAAACTAAAAACTATAATTGCCATTACAACAAAACAGATTATTACTAATACAAAACGAGCTGTCATAATTGAATTATAGGCTGTCGTTAATTCTTCGGTGTTATTCTTGGTTAATGATATTTCTCTGGTTCCGGAAAAATTAAATCCATATTCCGAGATGATAGAAAAATAGCTAATAAGTGCTTGTGCAAAGATAACAAGTCCGTAAATTTCTATTCCAAGAGTTCTAACCATATAGGGAAATGTAATTAATGGTAATATTAAATTAGCAGCATGTAAAAATGATAATGATATAAAATTAGAATATAATTTTTTGTTTTCCGCTCTCTTAAATTTTTTTATCATTATCTAATGTCTTTAATTTTCAATTCAAAAAAGAAGATTTCTTAACTAAAGTTTTTTGGTAAAATCACTTGATTTTTTAAACTTAAATTATAGTTGAACAATACTTTAAAGAAATTATTTAATTTTTTAAAAGACGATGAAACTTATTTTAATTAAAAACTTAAAATGCGTGATGTATATTATTAAGTTCGCTGGATGATTGAAATTGAATACTATTATAATTTAAACAAACATAACAAATCCAACCATCGCTATTAATAAAAGTGCAATAGCTATAATAAATATAATACCAAATTTGTTTTTAGAAAAAATCATCTAGATTAGCTATTTAAGAATAAAATATTTTAAAAAAAATTTAATTCACAAACAAATCTTTTTACAGCTCCGCTGTAGAAAGTTACATAAATGAACAGTCCACGTTTAATAAAAATTATGATTTATTCCTTTTTTTTAGTAGTAATAAAAAGTGATTAACGCTATTAATTCATTTGAAAAAAGAATCAAATCAATTATAAAAAACACTTTGTCAATCATTTAAAAGTAAGATTACTAACTTATGAATCACAAAAAGTTAAAAAAATAAATCTTAATTTTAACTAATCAAAATAATTCGAAAAATTTATGATTTTGATTTGTAATGATTTCAGTAAATTTATCAGTTTGACTTTGAAAGGCCAATAAGCAACAATACTATTGAAATGTTTTGATTTCCCTTATCGAATTATCCTACTATGATCCTTTTCCACCAGTTTTTTTTTGGAATAGATCTACCGTACCCATAACTTTGCCCATACCCGTAGCCTCGTTTTAAATCAACACCATTTATAAGAATCGCCATATTAGGCAATCGCTTTTCATTGAACATTTTTTTTGGAATTTCTAAAAGCCTCTTGTCTAAATTATTAAGTCTAATTACATACAAGCATAAATCAGCATAATGACTTAACAATAGCGAGTCAGTAACCATTTTTACAGGAGCTGTATCTACAACAACGTAATCATAATTATCTTTTGCGTAATCGAAAATTTCATCAAAACGACCGTTCATTATTAGCTCAGATGGATTAGGAGGTACTGTCCCTGAATTTATAATGTCAAAGTTTCCTTCTAAAGAACGTTCAATCACATCCGAAACTTTTAGAAAATTATCCATTAAAAAATTGGACAATCCATTTCCTATATTTTGATTAATATATTCATTACTATTTGCTTTTCTAATATCTCCACCTATTAACAATACTTTTTTATTAGAAAGGGCAATTACCGATGCTAGATTTAATGTGGTAAAAGTTTTACCTTCTCCAACAATTGTCGACATAATAAATATTATTTTTGCGCGACCTTTTATTTTAGAAAGCATAAAATTAATATTGGTTCGCAACATCCTGAAAGATTCAGAAATATTCTCTTTATCAGTGTCGTGAATTACGATTTTACTACCTCTAATCGTTTTAGGGATTTCTCCAATTATTGGTGCTTTTATGATACTTTCAATGTCTTTTATAGATTGGACTTTATTATCAAAAAAATATATAATATACAAAGTTGTAAATGGTATTAATAAACCTAATGACAGCGCTGTGATGATTACAAGAATTAATTTTGGACTTGTAGGTCTATTGCTCCCATCTGCAAAATCAATTATTTTTGCTTTAGGTGCAGTTACTGCTAGTGAGATAGCATTTTCTTCTCTTTTTTGTAACAGAAACAAATATAAGGTTTCAATAATTTGCTGTTGACGTTGAAATTCTTTAAATTGTCGTTCTTGTTTTGGCGCCGAATAAATTCTTGAAAATACTTTATCTTCCTCTTTTTTAGTATTATTTAAAGCGATATTCAGAGATGCTTTTAAATTTTGCAAACCATGTGATATTCCGGTTCTCAATTGTTTCAGTTGCTCATCCAAATTTATAATAACAGGGTTCTTTTTGCTTGAACTCTTTAAAATCCGATTGCGTTCTATTAATAATTCATTGTATCTAGCACTATTTGTACTAACCGCATCATCTGATAGCCCTATATTTGACGGTATAATTTGTTCAGTGTTTTTGTTAACATAATCTGTAACATACTCAGCAACTCTTACCTGAGTATTTAAATCAACAATCTTTTTTTCTAATTCTGCATTGTTTTGTAGTATTAGTGAAGATTCAGAGTCAATGTCGGTTAATTGATTATTTTTTTTAAAATTTTCCACTCCCTGATCTACATTTGACAATTCATTTTTAATAAGATCCAGACGTTCATTTATAAATAAATTTGTGCTTTTACCGATAAATAATTTATCATCCACGGCATCTTTGTTATATTGTTGTACTAAATTATTTAAAATATCTTGTGACTTTAATTTAACAGGTGCTTTTAAAATTAATTGAATTAAACTAGACTTTTTATACATTGTTTTAACTTCAATATTTGTTCTTAAGTCTTCAATAATATTTTTTATGGGAACGACCTTAACTACTATTTCTTCATTTTTTTTTAAGTTTTTTAATTCAGCTGGTATAATAGTAATATTTCCAAAATCTGTTTGCACATTTTCACCAAATAAATAGACTTTACTAACTGTACCCCTACTGTTTTTGAGAACAAATTTTGCAGGTGTTAAAGCAAGAATGGAAAAAGTAGTGTCTTTACTATACACTAAGGAATCTTTCAATAAAAAATTAATTATGAAAGGAATTTCATTTTTGTATAATTCTTTATTGGAAATCATTCCCTTTTCATAAAAAGTAATGTTTGTACCTAATTTTTTTACTACACTTTCCATCAAACTAAACGATTTTAGCATCCCAATTTCATTATCGATAGATGTTTTACCAAGAGTGGTCAGTCCTAAGTCTTCAAAAGCTGAAAGTTCAGAAGGCAACCCCTTACTGTTTTCATCGTTAATTAAAATTGTTGAAGTAACAGTATATTGTTTAGGGATAAATTTTAAATATGCGTATGCGCCTAAACTAAAAATAAATATGCTAATTAAAAACCATTTCCAATTGTAGGCATACTTTTCAAATTTTTCTCGATAATTAATGGGTTCTTCGTCTTCAAACATATAATTGGAGGGGTTCTCATTTTGCATAATTTAGATTTTAAAGTTTTAGCGAGTAAGAATGGCTATTATTGAAATTAATGATGAAATTGATGAAAGTATTATACCTGCATTAGCGCCAACAGCTGATGAGTTTAACTTTGTTTTATTAGGTTCTACATAAATCACATCATTTTGCGCTAAATAAAAATAAGGAGAACTAAAGATTTTTTTATCCGTTAAATCTAGTTTGATAATAGCTCTTTTTCCTGCCTGCTCTCTTATTAACATTACATTTTTTCTCTTACCGTGTATGGTTAGATCACCGGCTAAGCTAATGGCTTCTATTATGGTAACTCGCTCGTTTGGTATTAAATAAGTACCTGGAGTTTTTACTTCACCTAAAACAGCTACTTTAAAATTTATTAATCGAATGTTTACAATAGGTTTTGCAAGATATTCTGCTAAAGTCACAGTTAATTTTTTTGTCAATAATTTTGTAGTAATTCCTTCTACTTTAACAGCTCCAATAACTGGAAAATTAATTTCACCTTCATTATCAACGATATAAGTTAAGGGTTCTGGATCCGCTGCACTAATCGATTCATATAAATTAAAAGGAACTGCTGCTCCTTTATCAATTGCTGATACGTTGATGCTTAAAATATCACCTATTTGAATTTTAGGCTCAAAAATTTCATAATTTTCAAAAGTTAAATCATTCCCATTGTCTTGAAAATACACCATTTTTTTAGAAGAAACACAGCTGGTGAAAATTACAGTTAACCATACTAGCAATAAGTATTTAATATTTTTATTTTTCATATAATTGTTGTTTAAATTTTATTTTTATACGGAGATAATATTTTTCATAATTCACTTTTTTCATTTTTATTTAAAAGAAAATAATTGAATTTACTTATGAAAATTTCACCTACACTATACATTGTTAATTCTTTTAATAGGCTGAAGAAAAGTAACATGATAACATATAAAAATATTAAAAAAACAGACATTTGAAAACTATCTAAAAATGATGAAAGCCATAAAGTAATTATAATAATTACATAGTTTAGAAATCCTAAAGTCATTGCAACTTTAAAATGTGACAGACCTGAATCAATTAAAATATGATGAATATGATTTCTATCTGCCTTAAAGGGACTTTTTCCTTCCATCATTCTTAATCCAATCACCCTAAACATATCAAATAAAGGCATGAATAGTACCGCAAATACAATTACTAATTTATTTTCAGCTTTAAACGTAAAATTGCTTAACAATGAAGTATCCATAGAAAGAAATTTTAATGTACAAAATCCTATAAAAAATCCTATCAGCAACGAACCTGTATCACCCATGAAAATTTTCTGTGTCGTCGAAAAATTATAATATAAATAAGCCAGTAACATTCCTATAACACTCAAACTAATTAAAAAATAAAAGTGTAAATCAGAGGCGTAAAAAATTAAAGAAAACACACTAAAGATTACAATTGCGATTGTGGAAGCTAAACCATCTATTCCATCGATAAAATTAAATGCATTAATAATCGTCAATAAAATAAAAATAATTCCACAATATTCTAATATTTCAGGTAATTCATATATTCCTAAAAATCCATTCAAAGTTTTCACATGCATACTATTTGATGCTAATAAAAAAATGATAGCTATGGTTTCCATTGTTAATTTGTCCCGTGGAGATGTCACTACCAAGTCGTCTTTTAAACCTATTATAAATACTATTGTTATCGCTGCAATTAGATTATTGCCAATATTTTCAATATCAAAATGTTTAATAAAAAAAAGTGAAATCATAATTGTAAAATAAAAGGCTACACCTGCCATAGTGGGTGTTGGACAAAAATGAGAGCTACGATTATTGGGTTGATCGTTTAAATTCCGAACTTTTATTATCCGATGTATATTTGGTATAATAACATACACTAATAAAAACGAAATTATAACTATCATTATACTTAACACTGATAAATTAGACATGATTTCTTGTAACATCTTTTTTATTTTTTTATTATTATAAAATATTTTATTCAATGAAATAATTTCTTTTTCTATCTGCTTTTGATAATTAATTCCTGTCTACTTTTACTTTTTTTATTTTTAAGAAAATATTTATTTATGATAAAAAAATTAATTAACCTGAATCTAAGACATTTTTAAAATTTCAAATGACTAATTTTTTTATTAGGAATATTATCAGTCTGAATTTCTTACATGATAAAAAATTATTTATTAGTATTAAAAATGTTATGGGTAATAATTATTTTTCTTATTTACAAATGGGGTTACAATTTTGATCTAAATCTAAATATAATTATTGGTTTCAAATAATTTTAACTATCAATAACCAATATATTCGATAAAAGGTAATATTGTCTTAAAAACATGATAAACAGCATATTACAGTTCATTATTTTTATAATTAAAACTTTAAATATTACGATTTCAATTTTGAATTTTGATCTTAAAAGTTGTTACAATATAAAAAAAACGAATAATGAAGTATCATTGAAAAAATGAAAAGACTTAAATCCAAAATGAATAACGCGGTTACTAAAAAGCCGATACCATTTGGAAATCTAAAATTTTTTACCGAATGGAAGAGGAAATAGTAAAGATTTCTTGTGACTATTTAGTTTACAAAAAAGGAATGAAAACGAATTTCCGAAAGATTTAGAGATAAATTTTAATAGCATATCAAACAAAAGAAAAATCAGATTTTTTTGAATTAATTTGCTTTAGATGCAATAAAATTAAAGCGTTGCGGTACAAAATTACTCTAATCATAAACAGCCATCAAAGTTGTTACAGCAGAGATTTTTAAGTACTGGAAATAGGATTATTTTTAGCAATTCAAAACCGGAAAGCGTGTTTGGATATTGCTGTTTTTGTGATAAAAGTTGTTGAGATAAAAGAGTATATCTTGGGAAATAAAATACGATTATTTGTCAACTGTAAATTTCTTTAACGAAATGGTGGTTGCAGAAGTGCTTTTTAGAGATGCCTAAAAAGCGGTTACTTAACATTTGGAAAATGGGACATTTCAATCTCGAAAAGAAATCAAGCACATTTATGAAGAAAGCAATAATAATTTGTGCTTGGATCCCATGAAAAAGAAAATAAACGATTCTTATTAAGAATAAAAAAACCTCGTTTAATATTTTTAAACGAGGTTCTTTTTTAAATACTTAAAAAATAAATTCAGAAACAAAACTGTATCTCCCACTTTCATAAAAAACTAAATATTTATAAATTAGTTTAAAATTTTAATTTTCCAGTTTTTAAATATATCGCTGAGTTTTTAATCGAACTGATAATTGCATCTGTAAGGGCTTTCTCAAATGCAAAAAACATAACGCTACCATTTCCTTTTGATATAAAATCCAATACTTTTTTTCGTGACTTTACATCATAAATCTGAAAATGAGATTTAATAATACAACTTTCACTTTGAGTACCTGCAGTCATACCCATACCTCCGGACATAGCCATACCCATACCAGGATTTCCTTGTATACTGTTTGTAATTTCGTGATCATAAATTCTTATCAAGTAATCAGCGCTAGTATTTGTAAATAATGAATCTACTTTCTTTTGTTGATCTTGGGTAACAATCACTTGATCATTTGAAATAAATTCAAATGATTTATCATACTTTATATCACCAAATATATTTTCTTGTTTCAATGTAACAGCACATAAACTATCATACTGTTTCACAAAATCCTTTTTTTGTTTGTACTCTTTATTAAATGTTTTGGAAAATTCACTAATTAATACTGTGTCATCACCAAAAAGTACCGCAGTTTTGTTGGGACCAAAAACAAATTTTGAATCCTTATAATTTGAATTTTCACTAATACGAACTACTTCGCATGAAACTAATAATTGACCAACTACTATTCCGGCGATCAGCCATTTACTTACCTCCATTTTATCATTAAATTAATTAATAACTTGTTAAATTTTAAAATTTCCTTGAGTTTTTTTTAAACTTTTCTCCCCAACTCTTCCGCATCAATATCACTATGAGAAACATTATAAATGGCTTTTCCTTCTTTGATTAAAATCAATTGGGGAGATTGATGATGTACTCCAAAACGAGTTGCAATTTCATTAGAAATATCGCGATGTGCTATTAAATCTAAAAAATAAGGCGTAACTTTATCTGAGCTATTAAACTCATTTTCAAATTGTTTCAGCGCCATCCTACTTATACTGCATCGCGTACTGTGTTTAAAAATAGCCACCGGTTTTTCATTCGAAATGATGGTAATTTCATTGAGTTGTGCCAAATCAGTTAGTTGGTTCCAGATGATTTTGTTTTCATTTGAATTTGCATCGTTTGAACTATTAAAAATATTTTTAAAAAAACTCATAATTTTATTGTTTTAAGACATTTTGACTTTTATACATGATATAAATCATGAAATTTCTGTCAATTTGTCGGTACTATTGTATTGGAATATAAATTGAATAAAGATTTACAAAGTTAGTCAAATTACCACAAAACACTCTCTCATCATGAACATAAATAAATTCACAATCAAATCTCAGGAAGCCATTCAGCTTTCGCAACAATTAGCGCAAACTAATGGACAACAACAAATAGAAAACGAACATATTTTTAAGGCTATTTTTGAAGTCGATGAAAATGTGGCGCCTTTTCTGCTTAAAAAACTCAATGTAAATGTGAGTTTATTGGAACAAATAATAGACAGCACGATACGAAGTTTCCCAACCGTTTCAGGTGGCGAAATTATGCTTTCCAGAACCGCAAACTCAACACTAAACGAAGCCGAAATTATTGCCAAAAAAATGAATGATGAATTCGTTTCTGTAGAGCACTTAATTTTAGCCATATTTGGTTCCAAAAGTAAAGTTGCACAAATCCTAAAAGACCAGGGCGTAACTGAAAAAGGACTAAAAGCCGCTATCGATGAATTGCGAAGAGGTGAACGAGTGACTTCGGCATCGGCTGAGGAAACCTACAATTCTTTAAATAAATACGCTAAAAATCTTAATGAATTGGCACGCGCAGGTAAACTCGATCCAGTTATCGGTCGTGATGAGGAAATTCGTAGGGTATTACAAATATTAACGCGCAGAACCAAAAACAATCCAATGCTCGTGGGAGAACCCGGAGTGGGGAAAACTGCCATCGCCGAGGGATTAGCACACCGAATTGTAGATGGTGATGTTCCAGACAATTTAAAAGATAAAATTGTATATTCCCTTGATATGGGAGCCTTGATAGCAGGCGCGAAATACAAAGGTGAATTTGAAGAGCGTTTAAAATCCGTAGTGAAAGAAGTGACTTCTGCTGAAGGAGATATTGTTTTATTTATTGACGAAATTCACACACTCGTTGGTGCCGGTGGTGGCGAAGGAGCCATGGATGCGGCAAATATCTTGAAACCGGCGTTGGCTCGTGGAGAACTTCGCGCCATTGGAGCTACAACTTTAGACGAATATCAAAAATATTTTGAAAAGGACAAAGCACTCGAAAGACGTTTCCAAAAAATAATGGTCGAAGAACCGGATACTGAAAGTGCAATTTCTATTTTACGAGGTATTAAAGAAAAATATGAAACACACCATAAGGTTCAGATAAAAGATGAAGCCATTATTGCTGCAGTCGAATTGTCTCAACGCTATATTACCAATCGTTTTCTTCCCGACAAAGCCATTGATTTAATGGACGAGGCAGCTTCAAAAATACGCATGGAAATCAATTCAAAACCTGAAGAACTAGATGTATTGGATCGAAAAGTAATGCAGTTGGAAATAGAAATTGAGGCAATTAAAAGAGAAAAAGATGAAAGTAAACTCAAAGTTTTAGGAATGGACTTGGCGAATCTAAAAGAAGAAAGAAACGAGATTTACGCCAAATGGAAATCAGAGAAAGATGTGGTGGATAACATTCAATCGGTAAAAACGGAAATTGAAGATTTCAAATACGAAGCGGAACGTGCCGAACGTGATGGAGATTATGGAAAAGTAGCCGAAATTCGTTATGGAAAAATAAAAGAAGCCCAGGAACGATTGGATGTATTTCAGAAACAATTAGCCGAGGACCAAACTGGAGGAACATCATTGATAAAAGAAGAAGTTACCCGCGAAGACATTGCCGAAGTCGTAGCAAAATGGACCGGAATTCCAGTGATGAAAATGCTTCAGGGAGAAAGAGAAAAATTATTGAAACTGGAAGATGAATTGCATCACAGGGTAGTTGGTCAGGAAGAAGCGATAGAAGCCGTGAGTGATGCCGTGCGCAGAAGCCGCGCCGGATTGCAGGACATGAAAAAACCAGTTGGAACTTTTCTATTTCTCGGAACTACAGGAGTTGGTAAGACAGAATTGGCAAAAGCTTTAGCAGAATACTTGTTTGACGATGAAAATGCGATGACTAGAATTGACATGAGCGAATATCAGGAGCGCCACAGTGTAAGCCGTTTAGTTGGTGCGCCTCCAGGATATGTAGGTTATGAAGAAGGCGGACAATTGACCGAAGCAGTTCGTAGAAAACCGTATTCTGTGATATTATTGGATGAAATTGAAAAAGCGCATCCAGATACTTTCAACATTTTGTTACAAGTCCTTGATGAAGGACGTTTGACAGATAACAAAGGACGTCTAGCCGATTTTAAAAATACGATTATCATCATGACTTCTAATATGGGAAGCCAAATAATTCAAGAAAAATTTGAAAATTTAAAAGGAGGCGTCGAAGCTGCGACCGAGGCTGCAAAAGTGGAAGTTCTCGGACTATTAAAACAAACCGTTCGCCCGGAATTCATTAATCGGATAGATGAAATTGTAATGTTTACGCCATTGACTAATGAAAATATTACCAAAATCGTAGGTTTACAACTAAAAAGCGTGACTAAAATGTTAGCGCTGCAAGGCATCACTATGGATGCTACTCCAGAGGCTATCGCCTATTTGTCCGAAAAAGGATATGATCCTCAATTTGGAGCCAGACCAGTGAAACGCGTGATTCAAAGAGACGTTTTGAACCAATTATCCAAAGAAATTCTAGCCGGAAAAATCACAACCGATAGCATTATTTTGCTGGATGCTTTTAATGGACAATTAGTTTTTAGAAATCAACCCGAATTAGTTTCTTAATCGGAATAATTTCAAAAAATGAAAAACATCAGTCGAAAGGCTGCTGTTTTTTTATGCCGTATAGTTTTTTAGGAGCAGAACACTTATTGCTTTTCAATACGAGTTGTCCCGCTGTCCGCAGTATCTTTTTTTAAACGCAACCCTTCCAGAATTCAAAACTCAATAAGGATAAGAAGCGTTTAAAAAAAGGATACTTACTTCCATCAGGGCTATACCAGAAATTTATGTCTCTCAAGCCCATTTTATAATTTGAGTAAATCAAAAAAGTATTAAATTCGCATTATTAAATAAACAAAACGCGCAGATTAAATTTTGGGACAGCAATTCCAAAATCAACTCAGTTTCTAAAAACAATCAAAATGGCATCAGGTTTTTTCGCACTATTAGATGATATCGCAGCAATCATGGATGATGTTGCAGTAATGAGTAAACTTGCAGCCAAGAAAACAGCTGGCATTTTAGGTGATGATTTAGCCGTAAATGCCGAGAAAGCTTCTGGATTTATATCATCAAGAGAACTTCCCGTATTGTGGGCCATTGCAAAAGGTTCCTTTATAAACAAAGTAATTATTTTACCTATCGCTTTTTTGCTAAGTGCCTTTTTGCCCATAGCCGTCGTTATCATCTTAGTGCTTGGCGGACTATATTTAGCCTACGAAGGCGCCGAAAAAATATTTGAATACTTCTTTCCTCATGAGCATTCCAAACATGAAATTTCATTGGAACCGTTGACTGAAGAACAGATTTTAGCTTTTGAAAAAGATAAAATAAAATCAGCCATAGTAACTGATTTTATTTTGTCTGTAGAAATCGTAATCATTGCGCTAGGCACCGTAATTGGAAAACCTATTTCATCACAAATAATAGTTGTTACCATCATCGCGATCATAGCCACCGTTGGAGTTTACGGCATTGTTGCGCTAATAGTCCGCATGGATGAGGTAGGTTTAAAACTGATGCAACTGAGTTCTAAAGAAAAAAGTTTCTCAAAAACTTTAGGAAATATTCTGGTACAAGCCTTGCCAAAAGTCATCAAAAGTTTGTCCGTAATAGGAACTATCGCTTTATTATTAGTGGCTGGTGGTATATTTGTACATAATATCGATTTTTTACATGGCGTATTACCCCAATTACCTTCCATTGTAACCGAATTTATAGTGGGACTTGTAATAGGAGGACTTGTTTTGGCAACTGTAAACCTCTTCAAAAAAATAATAGGCAAAAAGTAAGCATCCCAAAATAGGAATTTGAATAAAACAAAAACAGCATCACCGACTGGTGATGCTGTTTAATGATATAAATAAAAATGAATTTTATTTTACAGAAATTGGAATTATCCAATTATCCCAACTTAAAGAAATAGAATTATTATTTATTGAATAAATTAATTTTTCAGCTTTTGACTTCGCGACTTTTTGTTTAACTGTTAATCGAAGTTGATCTTCTTTTTCTTTGTATTTATAAGCTCCCCATTGTTTCGATTCTTTATTAAAGATAATAGTGCATTGCTTATCATTTGGAATTATAAAAAAAGAATATTTTCCTGCTGGTAATTTTGATCCTTCAACAGTTAATTCTTTGTCGGTTTCAAAAGTTGTTGCATCATTTGCACCGGCACGCCAAACTTGATTGAATGGAACTAATTTACCCCAAATTTCTCTGGCTCTAACAGATGGACTGCCGTAATTGATAGTGATAGTCGCTCCATTTATTTTTCCTGAAGCCACTTCCTTTGTACTCGTTGGTTTCTCTTGAGCATTTATTGTATTTGTAATCAAAAATGCAACAAGTAAAAGATGTATTTTATTAAGTAATCTCATAATTTAAAAAGATTTAGTTTATTTCATAAAATTAAAATAAGTTCGATCAACTTAGTATATTTACTCTTAATTTTAAGAAAAAATTATGAACTTAATAATTAAATTGTTTTAGCATTACAATGACAGTATTATAATTTATTATTTTATTATTTTTACAAACAATACATTATTTATTTGACCAACCATGAATACAATTGCTGAACATATCGCTGATTTTTTAAAGGAATATCCGCCATTTAATCACTTGACTTTTGGAGAGTTATCTGAAATAGCCATGAGCATTCGCGTTGTAAATTTAGAAAAACATAAAACATTATTCCAAATCAATGATGTCTTACATGACAGTTTCTACGTTGTAGCCTCAGGGGTTATCAATTTATCCATTATCGCAGATGCTGAAGAAACACTTTTGAATAAATGTACTGAAGGAGACATCTTTGGTTTACGTCCGTTTTTTGCCAAAAACAACTACATGATGACGGCCAAAGCCAGAGAAGAAAGTATTGTTTATGCCATTCCCATAGCCAAATTTCGTCCTTTCGTAGCTGATAATTCGGAAGTTTTAAATTTCTTATTGGAAAGTTTTGCCGTAAACACGCGGAATCCAAAAGACAAAGAAAATTTAATTGGAAAGTTGATTTCCGATAATGTTTTTTATTCGGATCAGCATTCAGAAATGCAATATTTTCAATCTTTGTCCTATAATATTTCACCATTAAAAACGACGATTACAGCAATTGTACAAGAAGCTGCTCAATTAATGACAGAAACATTAAAAAATAATATTGTCATTTGTGAAAATAATCTGCCTATCGGAATTGTAACCGATAGTGATATGCGTTCTAAAATTGCCACTGGCAGATATCCCGTCACTGTTACTGTCGATAAAATAATGTCTTCTCCTGTCATTACTGTCGTGGAGAACGTCTCCCTGGCCGAAGCTCAATTACTAATGCTAAAACATAATGTAACTCATTTATGTGTAACAGAAGATGGAACCGATAAATCGGACTTAAGAGGTATCATTTCTGAACATGATTTGATCGTTGCTCAAGCTAACAATCCCGGTGTTTTAATCAAAGAGGTTAAGCGTTCGCAAAATCCAAAAGAATTAAAACAAATACGAGAACGTTTAACAGATTTGGTTCAAACATCAATTTCTAAAAACATACCGCTTTCTCATGTTTTCAATATTGCCAGTGAAATAAATTTAGCAATTATTAAACGTTCTGTAGAGTTGTCGATTTTAGATTTAGGTTCTCCTCCTGCGCGTTTTGCTTGGCTAAGTATTGGAAGTCAAGGAAGAAAAGAGCAATTATTATTAACGGATCAGGATAGTATTTTAATTTTTGAAGATGTATCTGCAGATAAATATCGTGAGGTAAAAGATTATTTCCTTAAACTAGGAAAAAGAATAACTTCTACACTCGAAAAAATTGGTTATGAGTTATGTCCAAACGGACACATGGGAAGCAATATGCTTTGGTGTAAGTCATTGACTGATTGGACGAAACAATATGACAGCTGGATGAATACTCCCGGTGAGAACAGCAATGATTTAAGCAGTATTTTCTTTGATTACGAAATCACATTCGGAGAACAAAGAATCGAAGATGCCATAGGAAATGTTGTTTTTAAAAATGCCAAAAACAATACTTTGTTCTTTGACTTTTTAGGAAATGATGCTTTGAGAAAGAATTCTTCATTGACATTTTTCAAAAATTTTATTGTTGAAGAAGAAGGAGTTAATAAAGATAAATTTGACATAAAAACACGTGCGTTGATGCCTTTGATTGATGGTGCTCGTCTATTCACCTTAAGTTTTGATATTCGAGGAATCAATAACACTTTTCAACGATTCAAACAACTGTCGATTACCGATCCAAAACATGCGGAAATTTATCTTAGTTGTGCTGAAGCCTTTTTAATTTTATCTAAATTCCGAGCCTTAGAAGGTTTAAAAAATGACAATTCAGGTCAATTTATAAATTTGAATGAATTATCAAAAATTGACAAGGAAAAATTAAAAAATGCTCTAGCTCCCATGAGAGAATTGGAAGAATTAATAAAAAATAAATTTCAACTTACTCAATTTTCATAATTATGTTGGACTGGTTAAAAAATAT
Organism: Flavobacterium sp. DSP2-3-1; assembly: GCF_049896865.1. Taxonomy (NCBI): domain Bacteria; kingdom Pseudomonadati; phylum Bacteroidota; class Flavobacteriia; order Flavobacteriales; family Flavobacteriaceae; genus Flavobacterium; species Flavobacterium sp. DSP2-3-1. Next base: position 212,889 of record NZ_JAFCVD010000005.1, read on the forward strand.
TAATAAAGAATATCCGGAATTTTGGAAAACCTATATTTCTAAATTTGATAAAAAATCGTCTCGTTTTGTGATTTTATCGACTGAAACATCCGGTTTAAATCCAGATAAGGATGTGATTTTATCAATTGGCTCTTTCGCTATTATTGACAATAGTATTGTTATTGGAGATGGTTTTGAAACGGTTTTGTTACAATATAAATTTTTCCATGAAAATGGACTTTCTCATGAATTTTTAGTAGAAAGCAAAATGAAAAAACTAGGAGAACCTGATGCCATAAAATTATTTATAGAGTTTATAGGGAACTCCGTTTTAGTTGGTCATCACATTGACTTTGATGTGGAAATGATTAATGCAGCCTTGGAACGATTAGGTTGTGGACGTTTAAAAAATGAGGCGTTGGATGTTGATGTTATGCATCGTAAACTTCACGATGTTAATGATAAGCAATTTTCTTTGGATGAACTTTGTACCGCCTATAACATTCCTAAAAGTGACCGAAATTCATCTTCAGAAGATGCTTACAAAACGGCATTATTATTTTTAAAATTAAAATCAAGACTGGGAATAAAGTAATATTTATTCTAATCATTAAGAATAATTCCTTCCCAAAATCGTCCGTGATGACTTATGGAAATGGGTTTTTCTATTTTTGTATTGGAATCTATTATAAATGGAATTCCATTTCTTTTAAAAATTTCCGCAGCAGAATCAATACTTTTAATTTTTTTGAAATGCTCTTCCTTTGCAACAGCAATCGTGTAAATAAAATCGCTTTCAATTTTGCTTAAGGTAAAATAAATTTTTTCTTTTATGGAAACGGTTCCAAAAGTTACATTTTCGTAAAAACATTCTAAACGTAAAGGAAAAAAGCCACGAATTCCTGTTTCCCGATTATATATTTTATAAGCTGCTTCTTTTCGAGACCATAAATTCCAGACCATTATTTCTGGATTTTCACTGGCAGAAATCAATAATTGCTCTTTTACAGTAAAAATTTTATCCAAAAAGCGGTTTCGTTTCCAATTGCTTTCTTTTCTGGCTAAAGCCAAATCTACGATGTCATTTCCAATCATTCTTTAGTAGTAATTCACTAATTTTTCTCTGCTAATTTAGTTTCAATAATCTCCATTGCTGCTTTTACATTTACCATACGTTCCATTGCTTCATTGTCAATTATTATATCATATTTCTCCTCAATATCTAAAATTATATCTACTAAACTAGCAGAATTAATCTTTAAATCATTGATGAAATCAGTGTTTTCCGTAAGGGAGTCAAAAGCTTCCTTATTTTGAATATACGGCTTAACTATGTTTTTTAACTCTTCAATTGTTTGTTCTTTATTCATATTTTTTTTCTTTTTATTGATGTACTGAATTTAAAATTATCTTCCAATACGAGACTAAATGTATTTCTTAAAAATTACGCAGCCATTCACATCTCCAAAACCAAAACTGGCTTTTGCGATTATATTTAAATCCTGTTCAATCAGTTGTTGTGGTATACATAATTCATCAATTATTGCTGAAATTTCAGGATGCAAATCGGCACAATTGATATTTGGGAAAATAAATCCATGATGCAATTGTAATACCGAAGCCACACTTTCAATACTTCCTGCACCAGATAAACAATGACCTACCATCGATTTCAAGGAGTTTATGTATGGAAATTCTTTTCCTTTTCGACCCAAAGCCTCACTCCAATTTTGAATTTCAAGACTGTCTTTTGAAGTTGCTGTCAAATGTCCGTTGATTGCGTCTACATCATTGGCGTTGATTCCTGAATTTTTTAAAGCATCTTGAATGCATTTCTGCACTGCAATAGGATTTGGAGCAGTCATCGTTCCTAAACCACGTTGCCCGCCAGAATTTATATTTCCACCCAAAACTTCGGCATAAATTGTAGCACCTCGCTCCGATGCACTTTCTAAATCTTCGAGAACTAAAGCTCCTGCTCCACTTCCGGGAACAAATCCTGAAGCACTTGAAGACATTGGCCTTGATCCTTTTTCGGGATTTTCATTATGCTTAAAAGTACAGACTTTCATAGCATCAAAGCCACCCCAAATATAAGGTCCGGAATCGCTGGTGCTTCCTGCTAAAATGCGTTTTGCCTGACCTGATTTAATCCTTTCATACGCCATCAAAATACTTTCGGTTCCAGTTGTACACGCTGAGGAATTAGTGGAGACCTGGTTTCCTAATCCTAATTTTCCGCCCAGATAAGCACTTACGCCACTATTCATAGTTTGAGCTACAGCGGTACTACCTAATTTTCTCGTTTGAAAATCATCTATTTTATAAATACTTTCGCGAAATTTATCAATTCCTGATGTTCCTGTGCCAAAAATAGTACCGCTATCCCAATCCGGTTCTTTGTTGATTTCCATTGATAAACCGGCATCTTTCCACGCATCAATTCCTGCAATTACACCGTACAAAATCCCCGTTGAATTAAAGTTTCTTAATTCCAGTTCAGAGAAATATTTTAATGCTAATTCGGTAGAAATTACTGGTTTCCCTGCTATTTGACAAGAAAATTGCAATCGTTCCAGCTCAGCGTCATGCTTGATTCCAGAAATTCCATTTTTAATGGCATGAGTAAACGCTTCAAGTCCTACTCCATTTGGAGCAACAACACCAAGACCAGTTATAACTACTCTTTTTTTCATTTATTTAGAGATTATCATGCCTGCGATTATACCTGTACAAACTACATCTCCTTTTTCATTTTTCATGATGACTTTACATTTCAGTTTTCCAAATCTAAAGTAAACTTTTTCTGAAATTACGGTAACTTTTTCATTTGGAAAAACAGGTTTTAAAAATTCAATTTCTGTTAATGTTAAGGCAATTGAAGCATTTTTATTCAATGAATTATCTAATAAAAAAATCCCCAGACAAACCAAACCAATTTGCGCCATAACTTCCGTTAAAATGATACCTGGAGTCACGGGATTATCTTTAAAATGTCCTTTATAAAAGTCAAGATTTTCGTCAAAAGTATAGGTTCCTTCTACTCCATTTTCATTGATTTGAAGAATTTCGTCCACAAACAAAAACGGTTTTGAATACGGTAATTTTGATATTATTTCTTGGTTAGTCATATTTTTATATACAGATTTCACATACTAATAAAAAAATAAGATGAAATTACTTAATTTGTGTAAATCTTTGACATTTGTGTTAAACTAATTTAAAACTGCAATAAAACTCGTTGTGCTGAAAAACCTGGGCCAAAACTTAACATTAAGCCTTTCTCTCCCTTTTTAGGCTGATTGTCCATTATTCGTTCCAAAACATATAAAACTGTTGCACTTGACATATTTCCGTACAAACGCAAAACTTCTTTCGTGTCGTCTATATTTTTACCCAAACTAGAAAACAAACTTTCAACCGTTTGAACAATCTTTTTTCCACCAGGGTGAAAAATCAAATGATTAATGTCCTCCATTTTTAAATTGTTTTTTTCTAAAAAAGGATGAATAATATCGGGGAAATGAGAAGCAATCGTTTCTGGAACTTCAATATCCAATACCATTTGTAATCCAGAATTTGTAAGTTTAAAACCCATCATGTGAATATTATCATAGAAATGATACATCTCTTCCGCCAAAATTTCCGGACCTTCATCATTTTCATGTGAAGAAAGTAAAACGCAAGCTGCTCCATCACCAAAAATTGCCGCGCTTACAATATTTGCCATTGAAAAATCATCTAATTGAAATGTAGCTGTTGGGCTTTCAACTGCAATTACAGCAGCGCGTTTCCCCGGATTGGCCTGCAAAAAGTTTTTCGCATAAATAATTCCTGAAATACCGGCGGCACAACCCATTTCAGTGACAGGAAGACGCACAATATCCTGACGTAATTTTAATCTGTTTATCAGATAAGCATCCAGTGACGGAATCATGATTCCGGTGCAGCTTACCGTAATAATATAATCTAAATCTTCAGGGTTCCAATTGGCTTTTTTTAACGCTTTTTCTAAAACTTTTTCACCTAAATCGATAACTTCACGAATATAAATATCGTTTCTTTCTTCGAATGACGTTTTTGTAAATACTTCAATCGGATCCATAATGGAATAGCGTTTATCGACTGCTGCTCCTTCAAAAATTTTTTTTACTTTTCTAATGAAACGTTCGTCTTGCCCAACGAGCCATGTATCCAAAAAAGGAATAATTTCATCTGTATTTCTGGAATATTTTGGTAACTGTTTAGTAACGGTTTTGATTTTTACACTCATATTTTTGAAATTATCCATTGGTATCTAAAAGCCCACTTCCAATGAATTTTATAGTTTTTAAAATTTAATTTTTTAGAGAAATTAACTAATTCTTCTTTTTTAAAACCTCTTAAAATTGAAGTCAAGCCGTCTTCTCTGGACATATCATTCAATTGAAACACGAAACATAAAGCTTGAAATAAACGATAGGCAACCTCACTTCGATGCAAATCGTTGATTACAATTCCGATGGATGCATTAGTATGAAAAACATTCAATAACTGTATGATTTCATCGTCTTTGAAATGATGTAACGTCAAAGTGCATAAAACAATATCATACTTTAAATCATTAAATGATTTATCAAAAATATCTTCACAATGATAACTGACATTCGGATATTTTTCTGATAATTTTAATGCGTGAGAGATTGTGAAATTGTTGGCATCTATACCTATTAACTTGAATTTCAAATTATTTTTCAGCCCAAAATCAGCTAAAGTTCGCAACATATCCCCATTGCCACAACCCACATCCAAAATTACAATTTCTCTTGTTTTGGAAAAATCCTGAATCAGTTCCTGTACTCCTTTTAAAGTTAATTGATTTCCACCTAAAAGTTGATTAATTTTGGCTATTTTATCCAAAGCATCACGCAAAATTTCACCTTCCATGGCAAAATCATCCATGATTTCCGGTTTGTCTGTTCTATATTTGGTATTTAGCGCCATTTATGAGTCTAAAATGATTGGTTTTCCATGCGTCTTTTTAATGATTTTAGGCAATAAAAACGGAAATATAATTAATAAACGCATCAATACGACTGAAAGTTTTTGCTTTTGCAAAATATTGGATAAAAATCGCCCCATTTTAAGTCTTTCTCTAAAGTTTAAATTCCATTCGTGAATGTATTTTTCTTCCAGTTCATTTCGGGATTTTATTTCATTTGTATAATATTTATGAATTAATTCTGAAACAATTTTGGCACCATGAATTGCTATTGCCATTCCGTTACCACACAAAGGATGTATCAGTCCTGCAGTATCGCCAATCATCAAAATATGATTTTCAACGACTTGTTTTTTCTCAAAAGAGATTTGGCTTATGGTCAACGGTTTTTCAAAAAGTAAATTACTTTTTTCAAAAATTACTTTTAAATGCGGGTTTTTTGAAACGACATTATTTTGATATTCCTCAATATTTTTAAACTGTTTAAAAGTTTCGTAATCTGCTAGATAACAGATATTAATTCTGTCTTTTTCTACTTTAGAAACACCGCAATATCCGCCTTTAAAATTATGTAAACCAACTAAATCATTTGGGAAACCTCCCGAATAATGTGCTTTAACCGCTAACCAATATGATTTTTTATTAATAAAATCCCGATTCATTTTTAGGTCTACGTTTGAACGTTTTCCAAAAGCGCCAATAACAATTTCTGATTTTAAAATATTATTATTAGTAGTCGTAACTATAAATTGATCGTTTTCGAAGACTATATTTTCAACATTATCTTGAAGAATTATGCAACCGTTTTTAAGAGCTTTCTTGTACAAATATTCGTCCAATGTAAAACGACTTATACCAAAACCTCCCAGTGGAAGAACACTTTTAATTGTTTTTCCGCTTGCTGTTGAAAATTCAAGTTTGGTAATCTTTGTAGGATTTAAATCGTCTAGTTTTAAATCCAGCCAATTTAAATAATGCAAAACCTCATTGGATATATATTCGCCACAAACTTTATGTTTGGGATAACTATTTTTTTCTATAAGCGTAACATGTAGGCCTAATTTAATTAAATGAATTGCCGAAGTCAATCCAGCTAAACCACCACCAATAATTAAAACTTCTTTAGCTTTCATATAGAAGTAAATTTATGGATTTGTTTGAGAATTTTCGCTATACTTTTACAAATAAACTTATATAATTATGAGACTCTAAATAATCATTAGTTTTTTTTTCAAAAAAAAAGCCGCTTTGTAACAAAACGGCATTTAATTTATTTACACTTTCCCTTCTTTTATTTCCTCGACAATCTCTGGATTTAATAAAGTTGAAATATCCCCAAAATTAGAATAATCTCCTTCGGCAATTTTTCGAAGGATTCGTCTCATAATTTTTCCCGAACGGGTTTTTGGCAAACCAGAAACAAACTGAATTTTATCTAACTTGGCTATTGGTCCAATATGATCCGATATGTGCTGATTAATCTCTTTACTAAGATTTTGTCTATCACGATATTCTCCGCTTTCTTTTAAAATTACAAAACCATACAAAGCATTTCCTTTGATGTCATGCGGGAAACCTACAATTGCTGATTCCGCAACGGCTGGATGCTCATTAATCGCGTCTTCTATCGGTGCCGTCCCAAGATTATGACCCGAAACAATTACGACATCATCTACTCTGCCCGTTATTCTGTAATACCCTACCTCATCGCGTAAAGCGCCGTCTCCGGTAAAATATTTACCCGGAAAAGCAGAGAAATAAGTGTCTTTATAGCGCTGGTGATCACCCCAAATGGTTCTGGCAATTCCCGGCCAAGGAAATTTGATACACAAACTTCCGGTAACCTGATTTCCTTCAATTTCATTGCGCTTTTCGTCCATCAAAACAGGTTGGATTCCCGGTAACGGTAATGAAGCGTATGTCGGTTTTGTGGGTGTTACAAAAGCAATTGGCGAAATCATAATTCCTCCAGTTTCTGTTTGCCACCACGTATCTACAACAGGACATCTTTTATCTCCCACGTGATCGTTATACCAATGCCAAGCTTCTTCATTGATTGGTTCACCAACAGATCCAATTACTTTAAGCGACTTTAATGGATATTTTTGTACAAATGCTATATTTTCTTTTGCCAAAGCACGAATAGCAGTTGGTGCTGTGTAAAATTGAGTAACTTTATGTTTTTCGATTACTTCCCAAAAACGGCTAAAATCAGGATATGAAGGTACTCCTTCAAAAATTACAGTTGTCGCTCCGTTCAATAATGGGCCATAAAGGATGTAAGAATGTCCCGTGATCCAACCAATATCGGCAGTACACCAAAAAACATCATTCTCTTCATAATTGAATACATTCTTAAAAGTATACGCTGTGTAAACCATGTAGCCAGCCGTAGTATGCACCATTCCTTTAGGTTTTCCAGTTGAACCAGAAGTGTACAAAATAAACAATGGATCTTCGGCATCCATAATTTCGGCAACATTATTGTCTGATGCTTGATCCAAAAGAGGTTGTAGCCATTGATCACGACCATCTTTCATATAAATTTCGGTATGAATTCGTTTGGCTACTAAAACTTTTTCTATACAAGAGCATTTTTCTAACGCTTCATCAATTATTAATTTTAAGTTAATAGTTTTATTGCCACGATACCCACCATCTGAGGTGATAACCATTTTACATTCGCTGTCATTGATGCGACTGGCGACTGCCGATGCTGAAAATCCTGCAAAAACAACAGAATGTATGGCTCCAATTCTGGCACAAGCCAATACTGAAACGGCTAATTCAGGAATCATTGGCAAATAAATACACACACGATCTCCTTTTTTTATGCCTTGTTCACGCAATACGTTTGCCATTTTACAAACGCGTTGGTGCAATTCATTATACGTAATATGCAATGCCGCTTCTGAAGGATCATTTGGTTCAAAAATAATTGCTGTTTTTTCTCCTCTTTTAGCAAGATGTCTGTCAATACAATTTTTTACTATATTGACTTTTGCTTCAGTAAACCATTTGATGTCGGCATCAGCCATATTAAATTCAACCACTTTATCCCATTGTTGGTACCAAGTGAAATTTTCTTCTGCTATTTTACCCCAAAATTTTCTAGGTTCACGAACTGATTTATTGTAATGTTTAAAATATTGTTCTAGATTTTCAATTTTGTAGTAGCTCATGTTATAATTTTTTATAAAAGTATTAAATCTCTCGCAATTCTTAAAATAATTTAAATTATAAATAGTTACAAAAAAAAACAGATTCGTAAATAAAAAAGCTGTTTTAATTGTAATTTCTTTGATTTTTATTGTTTTAGACCAAATGTGTAATACACAAAAAAGCGAGACAGATGTAAATCTACTTCACCTTATGTATTTACAAAAATTTAACAACAATTATTTTAAGGCTACAAATGATGATTTTTTGAAAAATAATCAACCAAAACTTTTCTTCTTGAATTAAGAAATTTATTGTTACGCTTTTATTTAAGATTCCAAATATAAATAGACATGAATATAATACTATCCTATTAATTAATTTGGGATTACTTCACTTAACTTCTAACAAATTTAAAGTTAAGTGAATGTAAAAGCAACCATATCTATTTATCATTGTAACATTTTATAACTAATTCAAAAAGTAAGAAATCAAATGATATAGCGCTAATCCCGGCACACCTTTTTGTGTAATAATTTCAATCGTATTATTTACCCTAGTTTTTTCATTGCAATCATCGATTCTCTTAACCATTCCCCTACTTCTTCAATTGGATGCTGACGAATACTTTTGTTAACAGCAATAAGAACCGCATTATCTACTCCATTTGAAGTTGAAAAAGGTTTTCCTATTACATTAGTATCAACTTTTTTCATGAAATCCGTTAATAACGGTTTACAAGCATGATCAAATAAATAACAGCCATATTCTGCAGTATCAGAAATGATTCTGTTCATTTCATATAATTTTTTTCGGGCTACTGTATTGGCTATTAAAGGCAATTCGTGTAAAGACTCATAATATGCTGATTCTTCAATAATTCCTGTTTGTGTCATGGTTTCAAAAGCCAATTCTACACCTGCTTTTACCATTGCAATCATCAAAACACCATTGTCAAAATACTCTTGCTCTGAAATATGCGCAGCTGTTGGCGCTTTTTTTTCAAAGTTTGTTTCTGCAGTTGCAGCTCTCCAAGTCAATAAATTGACATCATCATTTGCCCAGTCAATCATCATGTTTTTTGAAAATTCTCCAGATATGATGTCATCCATGTGTTTTTGAAATAACGGACGCATGATGTCTTTTAATTCATCTGCCAATTCGTAAGCTTCAATTTTTGCAGGATTTGACAAACGATCCATCATATTTGTAATCCCACCGTGTTTCAAAGCTTCCGTTACTGTTTCCCAACCGTATTGAATCAATTTTGAAGCATACGCTGGTTCAATTCCTTTTTCGACCATTTTATCGAAACATAATATTGAACCTGTTTGTAACATTCCGCAAAGAATGGTTTGCTCTCCCATTAAATCCGATTTTACTTCTGCTATAAATGAAGAGTTTAAAACTCCTGCTTTGTGACCACCAGTAGCAACTGCGTATGCTTTTGCTTGCTCGAAACCTTCACCGTTTGGATCATTTTCAGGATGAACAGCGATTAAAGTTGGTACACCAAAACCTCTTTTATATTCTTCACGCACTTCTGATCCTGGACATTTTGGCGCACACATAATTACAGTGATGTCTTTACGAATTTGCATTCCTTCTTCAACAATATTAAATCCATGAGAATACGCTAATGTTGAACCTTTTCTCATCAAAGGCATGATTGCCGTAACGACAGCAGTATGTTGTTTATCCGGCGTAAGGTTACAAACCAAATCAGCAGTTGGAATTAATTCTTCATATGTTCCCACTTTAAATCCATTATCAAAAGCATTTTTAAACGAAGCTCTTTGTTCTGAAATTGCATCTGCGCGCAATGCATAAGAAATATCCAATCCAGAATCTCTCATGTTCAAACCTTGGTTCAAACCTTGTGCTCCGCAACCAACAATGACTACTTTTTTTCCTGCTAATGCTTTAATTCCATTTACAAATTCAGATTGATCCATGAATTCACAAACGCCTAATTGTTCTAGTTGTAATCTAAGTGGTAAGGAATTGAAATAATTTGCCATTTTTTATTTTTTAATGATTGTAAAATTTAATAATTGATAGGTTTACTAATTGAAAATTAAACTGGTTCTTGTTTAAGTTCTTCTAATAATGTTGAAATCTCCATTTTTGCTTTGGAAACAGATATTCTTCCGGAGCGAACAAATTGCATGATTCCATAAGGTTTTAATTTTTTGTACAACGATTCTATTTCAGCACGTTGTCCGGATTTTGAAATCACAAAAAAGTCTCTTGCAACCGTGACTATTTGGGAGTGGCTTTCTTTTATTATATTCTGAATTTGTTTCTCATCAAAAAGCAAGCTCGATTCAATTTTAAATAATGCATTTTCCAAGAAAATAGTTTCTTCGTCAATATGATAAAACGCTTTAATGACTTCGATTTGTTTTTCGATTTGTCCAACTATATTGTGGACCCATTTTTCGGTTGTGTTGACTACAATGATAAATCTTGAAACATTTTCAATTTCAGATTCGGATACATTTAAACTCAAAATATTGATGTGGCGTTTCAAGAATATTCCGGATATTCTGTTTAGTAAGCCAACGTTGTTTTCTGAATAAACAGAAATGGTGAATGTTTTATTTTCCATTTTTTTGTTGTTTGATTAGTTAACCGTTTAATCGATTAAACGATCAACCATAATAACTATTTTAGGACAAACGAATGTCTGAAACCGACGCTCCTGTTGGAATCATTGGGAATACGTTATTTTCTTTTTCTACCATAACTTCAAGGAAATACGATTCTTTTGAAGCCATCATTTCTTCAACGGCCGCATCTAAATCTTCCCTTTTTGTTACTTTTTTAGCTTTAATATAGTAACCTTCGGCAATGGTAATAAAATTAGGGTTGGTCATTTCCGTAGAAGCGTATCTTTTGTCAAAAAACAATTGTTGCCATTGGCGTACCATCCCTAAAAATTCATTGTTTAGCACTACAATTTTCACGGGAACTTTGGTTTGAAAAATAGTTCCTAATTCCTGAATCGTCATTTGAAAACCTCCATCACCAATAATGGCGACAACTTCACGATCTGGCATTCCCATTTTGGCACCTATAGCCGCAGGCAATGCAAATCCCATAGTTCCTAGACCTCCTGAAGTCACATTACTTTTTGTCGAATTGAATTTGGCATAACGGCACGCAAACATTTGGTGTTGTCCCACATCCGATACCATAATCGCATCTCCTTTAGAATGTTTGTTGATCATTTCAATAGTTTCTCCCATAGAAATGCCTTCTTTTTTGGGTTTTAACTCGTCATTGATTACTGCTTCTAATTCAATCTCATATTTAGCTTTGAATTCATTGTGCCAAGATTCATGCGTGTTACTTTCGATTAAAGGAAGTAAAGCGGTTAAAGATTCTTTTAGATCGGCTAAAACAGCCACGGCAGTTTTTACATTCTTGTCTATTTCTGATGGATCAATTTCAAAGTGAATTACTTTGGCTTGTTTTGCATAAAAAGCTAAATTTCCTGTAACACGGTCGTCAAAACGCATCCCAAGCGCAATTAAAACATCACATTCATTCGTCAAAACATTAGGTCCGTAATTCCCGTGCATTCCCACCATTCCTACATTCAGTGGATGATCAGTCGGTAATGCCGAAAGCCCTAAAATGGTCCAAGCTGCCGGAATTCCTGATTTTTCTACCAAAGCTTTTAACTCCGCTTCCGCTTCACTAAGAATAATTCCTTGTCCAAATATGATAAATGGTTTTTTTGCAGTATTGATTATCTCTGCCGCTTCTGCCACTTTTTCAAGATTCAAAATTGGTTTTGGATTGTAACTTCTAATACTGGTACATTTTTTATAGCTAAATTCGATCTTATCAAACTGAGCATTTTTTGTAATGTCAATTAATACGGGACCTGGACGACCAGATTTAGCAATGTAAAATGCTTTAGCCATGATTTCAGGAATTTCTGAAGCTTCCGTAATTTGATAATTCCATTTTGTTACCGGGGTGGAAATTCCAATAATATCTGTTTCTTGAAACGCATCTGAACCCAATAAATGCTTCCCAACTTGTCCCGTAATGCAAACCATTGGAGTTGAATCGATTTGCGCATCAGCAATTCCGGTGACTAAATTTGTTGCTCCCGGACCCGAAGTTGCAATCGCAACTCCCACTTTTCCTGTTGCTCTCGCAAAACCTTGTGCTGCATGAGTTGCGCCTTGTTCATGACGCACTAAAACGTGGTGCAATTGATCTTTAAATTTATATAATTCGTCGTAAACTGGCATTATGGCTCCACCTGGATAGCCATAAACCAAATTTACCCCTTCTTCTAAAAGGCATCTTATAACGGCTTCGGCGCCGGATATTTTATTATTTTCCATATATACATTTATTTTTTTTCCTCCCCCCAACCCCCTCCGAAGGAGGGGGAGGGATAATGCAAGGGAATTGTTTTTTCACTTCTGAATTTTCAGTCTCGACTCCCCCTCCTTCGGAGGGGGTTGGGGGGAGGACTATTTATCGGTTACACATCCTTCAGAGGCACTTGAGACCGAACGCATATATTTGAGTAACACTCCTTGTTTAATGGGTGATTCCGGTTTTTTCCAGTTGGCTTTACGTTTTGCCAATTCTTCGTCAGATATTTTTAGATTGATAGTGTTTTTCACAGCATCAATAGTAATCACATCACTATTTTCAATTAATGCAATTCCGCCACCCTCATAGGCTTCTGGAGTGACATGTCCTACTACGAAACCGTGAGACCCTCCAGAAAATCGTCCGTCAGTAATTAAAGCAACAGTAGTTCCTAAGCCAGCTCCCATAATTGCGGATGTTGGTTTAAGCATTTCGGGCATTCCCGGACCGCCTTTTGGACCACAGTACCTAATAACCACCACATTTCCTGGTTTTACTTCGCCTTCTTTAATACCTTTTATTACATCGTGTTCATTTTCAAAAACTACCGCTGTACCTTCAAAAAACTCACCTTCTTTTCCACTAATTTTAGCCACACAACCCTCTGAAGCTATGTTTCCGTATAAAATCTGAATATTTCCTGTGGTTTTTAATGCTTTTTGGATTTCATGAATTACTTGTTGTCCATCGTTTAAATCAGGAACTGAAGCTAAGTTTTCAGCAATTGTTTTTCCGGTTACCGTTAAACAATCTCCATGTAAAAAACCTTCTTTCAATAAATATTTCATTACTGCCGGGACGCCACCAACATTATGTAAATCTTCCATTAGATATTTACCGCTTGGTTTTAAGTCAGCGAGCAATGGTGTTTTATCACTAATATCTTGGAAATCTTTTAATGTAAGATCGACACCTACTGAATGTGCCATTGCAATTAAGTGCATAACCGCATTAGTAGAACCTCCTAAAACAGCCACAATTGTAATCGCATTTTCAAATGCTTTACGAGTCATAATATCTCTAGGCTTAATATCTTTTTCCAATAATATTTTGATAGCGTCACCAGCATCAGCACATTCTTGTTTCTTTTCTGGACTCAAAGCAGGATTAGAAGAACTGTAAGGTAAACTCATCCCTAAAGCTTCAATCGCAGATGACATGGTGTTAGCAGTGTACATACCGCCGCAAGCACCTGCTCCCGGACAAGCATTTTGTATCACGCCTTTAAAATCTTCAGGTGTAATGGTGTTGTTAAATTTTTTTCCTAATGCTTCAAAAGCAGAAACAATATTCAAATCTTCACCTTTCCATTTCCCTGGGTGAATAGATCCTCCATAAACCATGATAGAAGGACGATTTACTCTACCCATCGCCATTACAGCTCCTGGCATATTTTTATCACAACCTGGAACAGCAATCATTCCATCATACCATTGTGCTCCCATAACAGTTTCGATAGAATCGGCAATAACATCACGAGAAACTAAAGAAAAACGCATTCCATCATTACCATTTGAAATTCCATCACTGACGCCAATAGTATTAAAAATTAAACCAACTAAATCAGCTGCCCAGACGCCTGTTTTAATATCTTTAGCCAAATCGTTTAAGTGCATATTACAAGGGTTTCCGTCATAACCCATGCTCACGATTCCGATTTGTGCTTTTTTAAGATCTTCTTCCGTTAATCCAATTCCGTACAACATGGCCTGAGAAGCTGGTTGTGTTTCATCTTGAGTAATAGTCTTGCTGTATTTATTTAATTCCATCATATGATTATTTGTATGTAAATTATTTTATTTCAAAGTTTAAACAATTGTAGACTGCCCTATGTAGACATTGTCACTTTTAAAATATAGGTCGTCTTTGCTTAAAATATAATTCGAAATAAAATCTCCAACTTCATTTGTTCCAAATTTGGAATACGGATTCAAATCTGCCGTGACGACGTTTAACTCGATTGCTTTGTGTACTGCTTCGTATACTTTCTGAGATTCTACATAAAGGCCAAAGTGTTCCAAAAGCATCGCCGCACATACTATTGATGCAATAGGATTGGCAATGTTTTTACTTTTTGCATCAGTATAAGAACCATGAATAGGCTCAAAAAGCGCAGTTGAACTTCCTAATGATGCCGATGGAATTAATCCTACTGAACCAGTAATTACACTAGCTTCATCAGACAAAATATCCCCAAATAAATTTTCAGTTAAAATGACATCAAATTGTTTTGGATTAATAATAATTTGCATGGCAGCATTATCAACTAAAAGAAATTCTAAGGTTACATCAGGATATTCTTCAGCAATTTCTGTAACCACTTTTCTCCATAATCTTGAAGTTTCAAGAATACTGGCTTTGTCAACCAAAGTCAATTTTTTTTGTCTTTTTTGCGCCGTTCTAAAAGCCAAATGACTGATTCTAATGATCTCTTCTTCTGAATATTCACATAAATCCGATGCTAAAGTTCCTTGTTCGTTACTCTTTTTTTCGCTGAAATAGGATCCTCCCGATATTTCCCTGAAGATTACAAAATCAGCACCTTCGATTATTTTTCTTTTCAAAGGAGATAAATCCAATAAGTCATTATATGGTTTTATAGGTCTTATATTTGCATATAATCCTAATGCTTGTCTTAATTTTAACAATCCTTCGATGGGACATAATTTTGAATTTGAAACCAAATCATAATTGGAATCATCAACTGCTCCAAATAATATTGCGTCCGTATTCAAACACAAGTTTAATGTTTGCTCCGGCAATGGAGTTCCTGTTTTCTCAATGGCAACAGCACCAATAAGAGCATCTTCAAAAACAAACTCGTGGTCAAACACCACTCCAACTGCATACAATGCTTTTTTGGCTTGTAAGATTACTTCCGGACCTATTCCGTCTCCTGAAAGTACTGCTATTTTTAAATTCATAATAGTAGGATTTAGTTTGTAATAGAATTTAAAATATTTTAATTAAGGATCAATTCCTTATTCATTTTACACGCTTCAACTATCTGATGAATATCACCATCCAACACTTCTTTTTTAATATCGGCAAACTTTAAAAACTCACCATAAACCACATCCAATTGTACTTTTGTAAGTTCGTACCCAACTTTTTTGGCTCTGTAGGCCAACGCTGCTCTACCACTTCTGGCGGTTAACACTATTGATGATTCATTGACACCTACTTCTAAAGGGTCCATGATTTCATATGTTGCTCTATTTTTTATCACTCCATCCTGATGAATTCCGGAGCTGTGCGCAAAAGCGTTCGCGCCAACAATCGCTTTATTGGATTGCACCATCATTCCCATACTTTCAGAAACCAATCGGCTCATTTCATTCAGCTGACGTGTATTGATATTGGTATCGAAATTTAAATGCGGATGCTGTTTAAAAATCATTACCACTTCTTCAAGAGCAGTATTTCCAGCTCTCTCCCCTATTCCGTTTATGGTACATTCAATTTGTCTGGCTCCATTTATAACTCCTGCAATAGAATTTGCTGTTGCCATTCCTAAATCATTATGACAGTGACAAGACAAGATTACGTTTTCAATGCCTTTAACATTTTCTTTTAAATATTTAATCTTTGCACCATATTCTTCCGGTAAACAATATCCAGTTGTATCTGGAATATTAAGTACGGTTGCACCTGATTTTATTGCTTCTTCACAGACTCGAGCCAAGAATTCATTATCCGTTCTACCAGCATCCTCCGCATAAAATTCTACATCTTCAACATACGATTTAGCATGTGAAACGGCAAATTTTGCTCGGGCTATAATATCTTCTCTAGTTGTGTTTAATTTGTGTATTATGTGCGAATCAGAAGTTCCAATTCCAGTATGTATACGAGGTCTTTTTGCATGTTTTAAAGCTTGAGCAGCTACATCAATATCATTTTTCACTGCTCTTGTTAATCCGCAAACAATTGCATTTTTAACAACCTTACTTATTTCTAAAACAGATAAAAAATCACCTGGACTAGAAACAGGAAAACCAGCTTCAATAATGTCAACGCCCATTTCATCGAGTCGATTTGCGATAACAAGTTTTTGATTGGTATCTAATTTACATCCTGGAACCTGCTCGCCATCTCTCAAAGTGGTATCAAAAATTTGAACTTTCTCTCTATTCATTTTCATTTATTTAATGTAATTTCACAACTTGACAACAAAAATATCTTTCATTTCTTTATTCTAAAACTCAATTTAATGAAATATACTGCTTATAAAGCAATTAAAAACTTTGTAATCAACTGAAAAACATAACATTAAGAGACTACATTCTACAATGGCTAACCATCAAAAAGATTTCTTGTTTGTATTAATTAAATCCCTTTCAAAATCTGAAAAAAGACAATTCAAGATTTTTGCAAGCCGATTGGAAACCAGTTCCAATACAAAGTTCATCGAACTATTCAATATTTTTGACAAATCAGAAGTCTACGATGAGAAACTCATTTTGAAAAGTGGCATCATTAAAAAAGTGCAATTATCAAATCTTAAATCCTATTTGTACAAACAAATTTTGGTAAGTATTCGATTGAATATCCCGAGTCAAAACATTAGATATCAGCTTAGAGAACAAATTGATTTTGCTGCCATATTGTACAATAAAGGGTTGTACAAGCAGAGTTTAAAAATCTTGGATAAAACAAAGATTTTAGCTTTAGAAAATGACGAAAAACTCATGGCGTATGAAATTGTAGAATTCGAAAAACTTATTGAATCACAATACATTACACGAAGTATTCAAGGACGCGCTGATGAATTAGTTATTCAGGCCAAAGAACTGAATTATCGCAATACCATTTCCAGTAAATTATCCAATTTATCCCTTCAATTATATGGTATAATGCTTAAAACCGGTTACGTAAAAAGTGACGAGGAATATAAATACATAGACGACTATTTTAGAAAACACATTTCCAAATTTGATGATAAAAAATTTGGATTTCGGGAGAAATATTGGTTTTACAATGCCAATCTTTGGCGAAGTTTTTTAGTCCAGGATTTTTTATCATGCTATAAATATTCTTTGAAATGGGTAACACTTTTTTACGATAATCCTGGCATGATTCATTTAAATCCTGTATTTTTCCTAAAAGGAAATCATTATTTATTGGAATCTTTATACATGTTGAAATACAAATCAAAATTCAAAAAGTATTTATCACTGCTGGAAGATACTATTAAAGATTCCCATTTTCCGGTTAATGACAACATCGCGTCATTATCATTCTTATATGTCTATAACAATAAATTAAATTACCATATTCTGGAAGGAACCTTTGCAGAAAGCGAATACTTAATTCCCGATGTATTAAATAAATTAAAAATTCATACGGACCATCTTGATGAACATCACGAAATGTTGTTTTATTATAAATTTGCATCTATTTATTTCGGGAACGAAAAATATGTTGAATGTATTTTCTATTTAGAGAAAATAATAAACAACAAAAATCTTTCGATGCGGGAAGATTTAATGTGCTTTGCCAGACTACTATGTTTGATCGCTCATTACGAATTAGGAAAAGATTATTATCTGGAAAATCAGTTGAAAAACACTTATAAATTCCTAATCAAAATGAATGATTTGCATGAAGTGCAAAAAGAAATCATTAAGTTTTTGAAAAATTTAAACTCCATTTATCCAACAGACATCAAAAAGGAATTTGTAAAAATGAGAGCGCGTTTTATCGAATTAGAAAAAAATACTTATGAAAAAAGAGCCTTCTTATACTTAGATATTATCTCCTGGCTGGAAAGCAAAATTGAAAACCGAAAAATTAGCGATATTATTAAAGAAAAAGCCAAGTTGATTAATCGATAAGATTTTAAAGATTAATATTATTTGCAACAATTTAAATATTTTTTCCTGTGTTTTATTGCTGTAATTTTAATATTAAACGCGATGCATATTATAAATTCTTGCTTCTATTGCTAACTACTTACCGATAAATTCAGTATCTGTTAAGTATTTGTTTTAATAAAAACCACTATTATTTGATTTATAATAATATTTAATGATCCAACGTACTGCACTGATTGTCACTTTTTCGACCAGTACTAGTTGTTATAACGATCTGATCTTACGTTACATCTAGTTTTTTTTATTTAAAATAAAATTTGCAGTTCCAAAAATAAATTTTAAATTTAGAAATACTTAAATCAAATACTTATGAATGGATTTTTTAAAACAATTCTCGCAGGTTATGGTGCCAAAAAACTAGGCGGTGGCTGTTTTGGTACAATTCTAATTTTTATAATTATCTATTGGATCTTAGGTTATTTTTAGAATTACAACGCTAAAAATAACCTAATTATAATTTCAATATTAGTACGCCAATAGTTCTTTCAGATCATTTTCGAATCTGCTTTTTGGTAAATATTGATCTTCCAATGCTTTTGTAAATGGAATTGGCGTGTCTAAACTTGCCACTCGTTTTACTGGCGCATCAAGGTATTTGAAACAATTTTCCATTATCATTGCCGAAATATCACTGGCTATTCCACCAAACATAGAATCTTCCTGATAAATAATCACTCTTCCTGTTTTCTTCACCGATGCAAAAATAGCTTCTATATCCAAAGGTTGCAAGGTTCTTAAATCCAACAAATCAGCCGAAATTTCAGGATTTTTTGCTAAAGTATATAGAGCCCAATGCACGGCTGCACCAAACGAAATAATTGTAACATCATTCCCTTCTTTCAATAAAGCGGCTTTTCCTAATGGAATGGTATAATACTCTTTTGGTACATCTTGGTAAACGCTTCTGTACAATTGTTTGTGCTCAAAGAATAATACCGGATTTGGATCGTTTATAGACGTATTTAAAAGTCCTTTTGCATCATAAGGAAATGCCGGATAAACAACTTTTAAACCTGGAGTTTTGGTAAACCAAGCTTCATTGGTTTGCGAATGAAAAGGTCCTGCTTGTGTTCCGCCGCCGCAAGGCATCCGAACCACAACATCGGCTTTTTCTAACCATCGGTAATGTGATTTGGCTAATAAATTCACAATAGGATTAAAACCAGTCGAAACAAAATCAGCAAACTGCATTTCCACAATCGCTTTGTATCCATTAATGGACAATCCCATTCCTGCCGATACCACTGCGCTTTCACAAATGGGTGTGTTGATTACCCGTTCTTTTCCAAACTGCGCTACAAAACCATCTGTGATTTTGAAAGCACCGCCATATTCAGCAATATCCTGACCCATGATTACTGAGTTTTCATGGCGTTCCATCGATTGTCTCAAACTGCTAGAAATCGCATCTACAAAACGGATATTTTCATTCTCTTCTGAAGGATTAACTTGCTCAAAAACATACGATTTGTAAACATCATTAAGCTCTTCACTTAAAGAAGCTTCAATCTCAGGTTCGGCGTTGGCAATAGCCAAACTTTCATCAATTTCCTTTTTTATTTCAGCATTCAAAGCCGCATCAAAATCAGCTGTAAGAACTCCGTTTTCTGCCAAATATTTTCTGTAATTTTCTACAGGATCTTTAATCGCCCACACATCCATTAGCTCCTGCGGTACGTATTTGGTGCCACTCGCCTCTTCATGCCCACGCATTCTGAAGGTTTTGAATTCCAATAAAACGGGACGCGGATTTACTTTCATCGAAGCCTTCAAGTCAGATAACAAATTATATACTTCCAGAATATTATTTCCATCCACAATATGACTTTCCATTCCGTAGCCTTTTCCTTTATCGGCGAGGTTTTCACACCTATATTGTTCATTCGTTGGAGTCGAAAGTCCGTAACCGTTATTTTCTATCACAAACAGCACCGGCAATTCCCAAACCGAAGCAATGTTCAAAGCTTCATGAAAATCTCCTTCGCTTGTTGCTCCTTCACCAGTAAAAACTGCCGTAACTTTTCCGTTTTTCTTTAATTTATTCGCCAAAGCGATTCCATCAGCAACGCCTAATTGCGGGCCCAAATGTGAAATCATTCCTATAATCTTGTATTGTTGTGTTCCAAAGTGAAAACTTCGATCACGACCTTTGGTAAAACCATTGGCTTTGCCTTGCCATTGCGAAAAAAGTCGGTACAACGGAATGTCTCTTCCGGTGAAAACACCAAGATTTCTATGCATAGGCAAAATATACTCATCCGAATCTAAAACTGCCGTGACACCAACAGAAATAGCCTCTTGGCCAATTCCGGAGAACCATTTTGATACTTTTCCCTGACGAATTAGAATCAACATTTTTTCTTCTATAAGTCTTGGTTTAAGTAACCGTTTGTATAAATCTAATAATTGATAATCCGTGAGATTTTTTCTGTCAAAAGTCATTTTTAAGTTTTATTGTATGGTTCAAAGATAAAAAAATATAACAGTTTGAATGTATTTTGTTATATATTTTTATTTTACTCCTAAGTTTAAAATTAAGATATAAAATTATTCTTTACATTTGTATCTGCAAGGTTTTAGGCCTTCAAGTTATTAAAAAATATTTAAAAAGTATGCAAAACATTCCCAGTGTTGACTTGCGTGATTTCCTTTCGGACGACCCGAAACGTAAACAAAAATTTGTAAATGAAATCGGAAGTGCATTTGAAGATATTGGCTTCGTGGCACTCAAAGGGCATTTTTTAGACGACCAGTTGGTTGATGAATTGTATGGTGAAATCAGAAATTTTTTCGCTTTACCTTTAGAAACAAAACACAGTTATGAAATTCCTGGCATTGGCGGACAAAGAGGCTATGTTTCTTTTGGAACAGAGCATGCTAAAGGCAGAAAAGAAGGCGATTTAAAGGAGTTTTGGCACTTTGGACAATACGTCTCTGAAGATTCAAAATACGCATCTGAGTATCCTGAAAACGTTGAAGTAAAAGAGCTTCCCCGTTTTAATCTTGTAGGTAAACAAGCGTACCAAATGCTTGAAAAAACCGGCGTTTATGTTTTGAGAGCTTTGGCTTTACACCTTGGTTTGGATGAATTTTATTTTGACCAATATGCCAAAGACGGAAATTCAATCTTACGACCTATTCATTATCCACCGATAACCTCTGAACCAGCAAACGCCATTCGTGCAGCAGCTCACGGTGATATCAACTTGATTACTTTATTGATGGGTGCGCAAGGAAAAGGGTTGCAAGTGCAGAAGCACGATGGAGAATGGATTGATGCCATTGCTGAATCGGATGAATTAGTTATCAATGTGGGTGATATGTTATCGCGTCATACTAATAACAAATTGAAATCAACGATTCATCAAGTGGTAAACCCACCAAGAGAATTATGGGGAACTTCACGTTATTCTATTCCGTTTTTTATGCATCCGGTGAGTGACATGAAATTAGATTGTCTAGAAAATTGTATTGATGCAGAACACCCAAAAAAATTCGAAGATATAACGGCAGGAGCCTATTTATACGAGCGTTTAGTAGATTTGGGACTTATTAAAAAATAAACTTAAATTTACTTCAGATACCAAAAGACATTAAGTGTATGCTTAATGTCTTTTGTTTTTTTTAATGGTGGAGACTTAAAGAAAACAGCATAATTTTAACCACATAGAAACATAGATAGAACAGAATAATACAAACCATTTTTGAATTTACATAGCAATGTTTTACTTTAAAAAAGTAAAACGCCTCATTCTATAAAATATGGCTATGATTCTATGTGGTAAAAAATAATTTAAATATAATATGGACTTACAAGACCAATTAAAAAACCTTTTTCCGGATCACGAACCATTGCCTGAAGAGCAAATTACAGAAGTGGCACATGAATTATACGTTCAAAAAGAGCCTATGATTTGCAAATTTGAAAAACGAAAAGGAAAAGCGACCACTATAGTTGAAGGTTATGAAGGAACCGACGAAGATTTTAAAATTCTTGCCAAGGAAATCAAAACTAAATTGAGTGTTGGCGGAACTTTCAAAGATGATTCTATCATCATTCAGGGTGATTATCGAGATAAAATAATGACTATTTTAAAAGAAAAAGGATTTAAAACAAAACGTGTTGGCGGGTAAAAAGTGTTCCGTCATTAGTGTTCTGTTTATCAAACTTTAACCTTCAAGATCAAACAAAAAAACAATGATACAATCATCAGAATTAATCTTAAATCCAGACGGAAGCGTATACCATTTGAATTTAAAACCAGAACATATTGCACACGATATCATCTTTGTAGGAGATCAAAATCGCGTGGAGAAAATCACACAATTCTTTGAAACTATCGAATTTTCGACTCAAAAAAGAGAATTCAAAACCCAAACCGGTATTTTTAAAGGCAAACGAATTACGGTGCTGTCAACAGGAATTGGTCCAGATAACATTGATATTGTAATGAACGAATTGGATGCTTTAGTCAATATTGATTTTACAACCCGTCAACCAAAAGAAAATTTGACTTCCCTGAACATTATCCGTATTGGAACTTCGGGGTCTTTACAGGCAGATATTCCCGTTGACAGTTTTGTGATGTCAAAATTTGGTCTGGGATTAGACAACATGCTCCGCTCCTATTTGATTGACGAGGTCTCAGATCTTGAAATGGAAGACGCCTTTGTGAAACACACCAATTGGGATTTAAAAAAAGGAAAACCATACGTAATTGCTTGTTCCGAAAAACTGGAAAAGATGATAGAGAGCGACAAAATGCACAAAGGAATTACCGCAACTGCAGGTGGTTTTTACGGTCCACAAGGACGTGTATTGCGTTTAAATATTCAAGATGAAGCATTAAATTCTAAGATGGATAATTTTACATTTGGTGACAACCAAATCACAAACTTGGAGATGGAAACAGCCGCAATTTATGGACTTTCCGCCCTTTTAGGACATCAAGCATTGTCATTAAACGCGATCATTGCCAATCGTGCTTCGGGAACATTTAGTGAAGATCCGTACAAAGCTGTTGATGAATTGATTGGATATACGCTGGATAAATTGAGTAAATAGCTTTTGATTTAAGAATGTAGATTAACGATTTTTGATCTCAGATTTATAAAAACATGAACTTACGTATCGCAAGACACATCGACGATTTAGAAAAAATAGAATATTTTTATATTAATGTTCTTGGTTTTGAACGTCTTGGAGGTTTTCAAAACCACAACAATTATGATGGTGTTTTTATTGGAAAACCAAAACTAGATTGGCATTTTGAATTTACAAAATCAAACTTAAAAACCAATCATCATTTTGATGAAGATGATATTTTAGTACTCTATCCTGAAACTATTTTAGAATATAATACCTTAATAAAAAGCATTTTAAAAAGCAATATTTCAATTATAACCTCCAAGAATCCATATTGGAATGAAAACGGCAAAATGTTTCTTGATCCTGATGGATTCCGAATTGTTATTTCTGATTTGAAAACAAAAGATTGATAATTATTGATTGACTCTAAAATAAACTCGATACGGCTTTAAACCTGAAATATTTAGTATTTAAAACTACCTTTGCTTTTACAACAAAACTAATAATGAAAATAATACTTACAGGTGCAACAGGAGTTTTGGGATCTCATATTATGTATGAAATTCTGGAGCTTTTCATCAACACTAAAATTGATGGAAAACTCTTTATTATTGCACGAAATAAAGGTAAAAATTCCGCTGTAGATCGAATAAACGAACTTTTATCCAGCAGTTATACGCCTAAAATCATAAAAGACAAAGGCATAGCAAAACTGCACGAATACATTGAAATCATCGATGTTGATTTGGCTGTCATTCAGGACACTATTTCTAGCAAAATAAAAGATGCTTATTTAATTCACTCTGCTGGATTCGTGAATTTATCTACCGATGAAGAACAACGCGAAAAGATTTTTGATGAAAATACCAAAATCACAAAATCCCTTTTCCACCTGTTTCATCCTTTCATAAAAAAGTTTATTTACATCGGAACTGCTTTTTCATCCGGTAACCGAAAAGGATTAATTGACAATGATTTTCATCGTTTAGGATTCAAACCAGAGCATCGCAATGCCTACGAGAATGCCAAATTTCATTCTGAAAATTTTATAGCTCAGGAATGCAAAAAAATTGGTTTACCGTTCCAAATTCTGCGTCCAAGTGTGATTGGAGGCAAAATGTTAGGAACAGAAAATGCGTATTTTATTTCGAAATATATGGTTTTTTATCTTTTAGCAAAATTCTTTCACTTCACTTCCCAACGAAAAGGAGATCAAGAAAATGTGCGTTTTATTATCAATGAAGATACTGTTTTGAATATTATTCCTGTTGATTATGTGGCAAAAGTTATTGTAAGTACTTTTGAAAGAGACGATATTGAACAGCTTAATATTGTAAATACTAAAAGCTTCAATATGATAAAAGGATTGCAGTTGATTATGAAAGAAGTTGGTTATACTAATTTCACTTTGATACAAAATTCGTTAGATTTTAAATATAAAAATTCGATTGAAAAATTGTATTATGAAAGTATTGGAAAACATTTAAACCCATATTTCACTACAGCTGCCAATGAATATGACACCACTTTGCTGAACTCTATTCTGGAAATACCAAAATTGGATCAGGAGGCGTTCACCAGTATGATTCGGTATGCGAGATTAAATAATTTCAAAGATATTAATGTGTAATTTTAGGAGCTATTTCCTGCTGTACACTACAATCTATTGCGCCGAACCCCGGCACAATAGGATTTCCGATTTCCATCAGGGCTAGGTAAATCGATTCACAATAAAAATCAAAAAATGAAAACTATAAAAATAGCCGGAGTTCCGGAACATTTCAATCTTCCTTGGCATTTAGCCATAGAGAACGAAGATTTTGAAAAAGAAAATATTGATTTACGATGGACTGATGTTCCAGAAGGAACCGGCAAAATGTGCCAAATGCTTCGTGATGGAGAGACAGATATTGCCGTAATCTTGACCGAAGGAATTGTCAAAGATATCGTTGCAGGAAACCCAAGTAAGATAGTTCAAGTTTATGTAGAAAGTCCCTTGATTTGGGGAATTCACGTGGCGGCACACTCAAATTTCAAAACATTATCTGATTTAGAAAATAAAAAAGTGGCTATTTCCAGATTGGGTTCCGGTTCGCAATTAATGGCGTATGTCAACGCCGATAATCAGGGTTGGAAAACAGATAATCTTCAATTCGAAATTGTAAATACCATAGATGGAGCTGTTGAAGCTTTATCAAACGGAACTGCTGATTATTTTATGTGGGAACGTTTCATGACCAAACCATTAGTCGACAAAGGCATTTTTAGAAGAATTGCTGATTGCCCAACGCCTTGGCCTTGTTTTGTGATTGCGGTTCGTGAGGAAGTTTTGGAAAACAATCCAGTCCTTATTTCAAAAATTTTAGCAATCATTAATCAAACTACAGAGGAATTCAAAGATATTCCCAGTATTGAAAAAACTTTGGCTTTAAGGTACCATCAAAAAATAGAAGATATCCAAGAATGGTTGTCGTTAACGCATTGGTCACAAAAATCATTATCAGTTGAAATGTTAAACAAAGTTCAAAATCAACTTTTTCAACTTAAAATTATCGATAAAAAAGGTACTTTTGAGGACATTGTGAAAACAGTCTAGAATACTGTTTTTATTTTTACTATGATAAAAATAAAAGAAATTAATTTTCAGGGTATTAAACAGCGATTCCGGGTTAAAAAACCTTGGGATGACGTTATGATTTTTATCCTTAACATATTAATTGCTATTCCATTATTTATCATTGTTCACCAGAATTTAATCAATCCCAATTGGTTTCTGAACATCGACAGGGTAATTTTATTTTTGGTGATGATTGTTGTCATTCAAATCATCCTTCGTTTCTTGAGAACGATTATTTTATTTTGTATCATTCTATATTTCTTGGTTTTAGTTTACGGTTCTACAATTGGTAACTATGGCTTTAACAGCGTTTTTGAAGATTACAATTCAATTATGTACACCATGTCAGACAATCCATATCCGCAAGATATTATTATTGCAAAGTTGCTTCCGTTTCCCAATAAATCAAAAATTATCAATGCTATAGAATATCAAAATCCAAAAATCAGGAATTTTGCGGTTATGGCCACCACCAAACATTTTAAAGACATAAAAGGATATTCGGATTATAGAACCATAATACAATGCTTTGCCGTTTTTAAAGAAATCAACAGCAGATGGAACTATGTAAGTGACCCAAAAGCACGTGATTATATCGCTACGGCTACGGAATCTTTACTTTATTTCTCTGGGGATTGTGACGATCATTCGATTCTAATGGCCGCCGCAATTAAGTCGATTGGTGGAACTCCCAGATTAATTCATACTACTGGACATATTTATCCAGAAATACTGATAGGATCTCTGACTGATTTAGAAAAAGTCAATTTTCTAATTAAAAACATTTTATTTGTAAATGAAAGCAATGAAAACAAACTTCATTACCACGTGGACGAACGGGGTCAAATATGGTTGAATCTGGATTACACCGCGAAATATCCAGGCGGACCATTCATGTCTGAAGAAATTTTAGGAGCTTTGACATTGGATTAGTGCCACTTTAGACTAAAAAATATTCTAATAATTTACCGTTTTTATATTTGTACAGAAACAAGTCTCAAATCATTCAATTCAAGATTAAAGAAAATTAAAAAAAAATTAGCGATGCGCAATTCTTTTTATTTTAATTTGAAAAAAGTGGTTTTGCGCTTTTACGTTTTGTAATTTCCATAAGTTGCATAACATTGAAAAATGTAAATTTCTCACGATAAATTACAATGATGAAGTGAAAATCATAATTACGATATTACAAATAGATCCAGCATTAGTTATTTCGGTGGAGTTTTTTTTGGCGATGAACACTCAAAAGAAAGTTTAAATAAAACAGGAAGTGAAAAAATTGAAAAATGAAGAAGCAAGCTTGATATTTTGTCCCGATTGTCAGGGACGTGGCAAAAAGAGTCGAGGTCTCAGCAAGAAAGTACGACTCCATTACCAACAGGCATTAGATCAATTTAATAAAAATGAAGGCAGAGGAACAGCTCCTGTGCAACCGAAGGGCCATCTTTACTCCTGCTTGAACTGTGCCGGATCCGGTTTGGTTCTTTCTATCATTTCTCCAACAGCGGATAAAGAAAATTATCCTCACGTTGCTATTATAGGTGGCGGTATAGGCGGAATAGCTTTGGCTGTGGCTTGTTTGCACCGCGAGATTCCTTTTACCTTATTTGAGCGGGACAGTAATTTCGATGCCCGATCTCAGGGCTACGGACTCACTTTGCAACAAGCTAGCAAAGCGATTGAGGGATTTGGTATTTTTTCATTAGAAGATGGAGTGATTTCAACAAGACATTTGGTGCATACTGCAGAAGGAAAAGTGATTGGCGAATGGGGAATGAGAAAGTGGATGCCGTCAGTAGCGAAAACGACTCCGAAACATTCTAATGTCCATATCGCACGACAATCTTTGCGATTAGCATTACTAAAGCAACTCGGTGGACATGATGCGGTACAATGGGGACACCAGTTAATAGATTTTAACAAATGTGAGGATGAAAGTGTTGCACTAAACTTTCAAGTAGATGGAAAGACGAAAAGCTGCAAAGCAGATCTCGTGGTTGGAGCCGATGGAATTCGCAGTTCGGTACGAAGGTTGCTGATTAGTGAAGATCTAACCCCTTTACGATACTTAGGTTGCATTGTGATCTTGGGTATTTGTCCTTTGAGTGCTCTCGTAAATGTTAACAGTTCTTTACTGGATTCGGCCACTGTATTTCAAACCGCCAACGGCACTGAGCGGATCTACATCATGCCTTACACGTCAGACTCTGTGATGTGGCAACTTAGTTTCTCAATGCCCGAGGAGGAAGCTAAGGCTTTAAGCGCTCAAGGACGACAAGCACTCAAGGAAGAAGCGTGTCGCAGAACGCAGTGGCATGATCCTATTCCGCAGATTTTAGCGGCAACTCCGGAAGCCAACATTTCTGGCTATCCCATATATGACCGCAATTTACTGCAATCAGAATGGCTGCAAAAAGGAGGTCCAGTAACACTAATTGGAGATGCAGCTCACCCCATGAGTCCGTTTAAAGGACAGGGTGCGAATCAAGCATTGTTGGATGCGCTCGCGTTAGCCCGAGGAATTATAAGCGGATGCCGACCTGTATCACAATGGAAAAAAACTGGAATACGGGAAAGTATCCTAACTAAGTTTGAAGCGGAAATGTTAGAACGCAGTGCTGTCAAAGTGAAAGATTCAGCAGCTGCCGCACAGTTTCTGCATTCTGAAACTGTACTTCATGAAAGTAATTCGCCTAGAGGTCGGTGTGTTAAGAATAAGTAAAAAAAGAATGGTCACTGCAAAGTTTACAGTAAAAAAAAACGCAACGCTCACAAAGCTATATTTTAAATTTATATAAGTTTCGCGTACTTTTTAGCTAATTTATTTTGCATAAAAAAACTCCATTATTTCTAATGGAGTTTGTCTTGTGGGCGATGAGGGGTTCGAACCCCCGACCCCCTCGGTGTAAACGAGGTGCTCTGAACCAGCTGAGCTAATCGCCCTTAACAAAAAGGTCATTTTCATTTCCTTACTGCGAGTGCAAATATACAGCTAGAAATGGTATCTGCAAGCAAATCCGTAAAAAAATCAATAAAATATAAGCATTATTTGCTTTCGTGCTCTACAATAGCGCTTTATGTAAGGCATGAATTATTGGTATTTTTTTGTATTGATTCGTTATAGTCATACATTTGCGCTTTAAACAATAAATAATGGCCAGGTTCAAAGAAAATGATTTACCAAAATCAAAAATTACCGCAAGTTCAATCCAGAAAGCAACTGTAATATTTCAATATGCAGGAAATCACCGTTGGAAATTTTATGTGGGATTGGTTTTTTTATTATTTACCGGGGCTACTG
The DNA here is from genome assembly GCF_049896865.1 of Flavobacterium sp. DSP2-3-1. Taxonomy (NCBI): domain Bacteria; kingdom Pseudomonadati; phylum Bacteroidota; class Flavobacteriia; order Flavobacteriales; family Flavobacteriaceae; genus Flavobacterium; species Flavobacterium sp. DSP2-3-1. The sequence goes on from NZ_JAFCVD010000005.1 coordinate 242,295, forward strand.
CGCTTGCTTTTCCTAAATTGATGGGAATGCTCATCGATTGTGTAAAAAATAAAGACAACTCCCAAGCTAACATGATTGCTGGAGGTTTGATAGTAATCTTATTTCTTCAATCAATATTTTCGTTTTTTAGATTGTATTTATTTGTCAATTTCACTGAAAACACGTTGGCTAATCTTAGAGTAGCACTTTACAGTAATTTAGTGAAACTGCCGATGTCTTTCTTCTCGCAAAAACGTGTTGGGGAATTAAATAGCCGAATCAGTTCTGATATAACTCAGATACAAGATACCTTGACGTCAACAATTGCTGAATTCCTGAGACAATTTATTTTAATTGTTGGTGGCGTTCTTTTGTTAGCAAATGAAAGTATTAAATTGACATTGTTAATGTTATCAGTAGTTCCTCTGGTCGCTGTAGCTGCAGTTATTTTTGGACGTTTCATCAGAAAATATTCAAAAAATGTTCAGGATAAAGTTGCCGATAGTCAGGTAATTGTTGAAGAAACCATGCAAGGCATTAGTATTGTAAAGGCTTTCGCCAATGAATGGTACGAAATTGCCCGTTACAATGGAAAAATAAAAGAAGTAGTTACAATAGCCATTAAAGGTGGTAAATACCGAGGTTACTTTGCTTCATTCATTATTTTCTGTCTTTTCGGAGCCATTGTGGCCGTTGTTTGGTACGGCGTTCGATTGAGCATTAGCGGAGAAATGAGCGTGGGACAATTGATATCCTTTGTGTTGTATTCCACTTTTGTTGGTGCTTCTTTCGGAGGTATTGCAGAACTTTATGCTCAAATCCAAAAAGCAATTGGCGCAACAGAACGAGTTTTTGAATTATTGGACGAAACTCCTGAAAAAATTAATTCAGTTCGAGATGTTGCTAAAACTCAAAAAATAAAAGGAAACGTTACATTCAAAAATGTCGCGTTCAGTTATCATTCCAGAAAAGAAATCAAAGTATTAAAAGACGTCAGTTTTACTGCTAATTTTGGTCAAAAAATTGCTATTGTTGGACCTAGTGGAACTGGAAAATCGACAATTGCTTCGCTTTTATTGCGTTTTTATAATATTGATGAAGGAGAAATATTGGTTGACGGAAAAAATATTTATGATTTTGATTTAGAAAACCTTCGTGGAAACATGAGTATTGTGCCGCAGGATGTGATTTTATTTGGTGGAACCATCAGAGAAAATATCGCTTATGGAAAACCAAATGCCACCGAGGAAGAAATTCTTACCGCTTCAAGACAAGCTAACGCCTATAATTTCATTGAAAGTTTTCCTGAAAAATTTGAAACTATCGTGGGGGAAAGAGGAATTAAACTTTCAGGCGGACAACGACAACGTATTGCAATTGCGAGAGCATTATTGAAAAACCCAAGTATTTTGATTCTGGACGAAGCCACATCCTCATTAGACAGCGAAAGCGAAAAGCTAGTTCAAGAAGCGCTTGAAATTTTGATGGAGGGAAGAACCAGTATTATTATCGCGCACCGTCTTTCGACAATTCGCAGTGCGGATCAGATATTAGTTTTGGACAAAGGAAAAATTACAGAACAAGGAACACATCAAGAATTAATCGCTTTAGAAAATGGTATCTATAAAAATTTAAGTAATTTACAGTTTAGCCATTCTTAAATTTAAAGTTCTTTCATTTTTTTGGACACTGAAAATACGGATTCACAAAAGCGAAAACACGGATAAAAACTGATTTTTCCTTGTTGTTCCTACAACTAAAATCAGTTTTAATCCGTGTTTTTACAAAGTAAATCCGTGTAATCCGTGTTCTATTTTACATTGACTACTTCCCTTTTCTTCGGTTGCGTTCTGCTTTTATCATCTCTAATTCACGACTCGTTTGTCCCGCTACTGAAGTATTTTCTTCCGCACGACGGATCAAGTACGGCATCACATCTTTAACTGGACCAAAAGGTAAATATTTTGCAACATTAAACCCATTAGCAGCTAGATTATAGCTGATATTGTCGCTCATTCCGTACAACTGACCAAACCAAATTCTGTCATCGTTTGTTTTAATTCCTTTTTGCTGCAATAATTCCATTAGAGTATACGTACTTAACTCATTGTGGGTTCCTGCAAAAATTGACATCATATCTAAGTGTTCGATCATATAGCGAACTGCAGCATCATAATTTTCATCTGTATCTTCTTTTGAAGCGCATATTGGTGATGAATATCCCTTCTCGTTAGCGCGAACAATTTCTTTTTCCATGTAAGCACCACGAACCAATTTCATTCCAATGAAGAATTCTTCCTTTTTTGCCTGTTCATGCAATTTTTTCAGATAATCCAAACGATCCCAACGATACATTTGTAACGTATTGAAAACAATAGCTTTTTCTTTGTTGTATTTGCGCATCATTTCGGTCACTAGTTCATCTGCGGCGTCTTGCATCCAACTTTCTTCACCATCAATCAAAAGAGCAACATTTTTAGAATGAGCATCTTTGCAAACCAAATCAAAACGTTCTACTACTCTATTCCATTCCGCTTGCTCTTCTGGAGTTAACGCTTGTTTATCTCCCAATTTCTCATACAGTTCAAAACGACCAAATCCAGTAGGTTTAAAAACGGCAAAAGGAATCGCTTGGCGTTCTTTGGCAAATTCGATTGTTTTTAAGGTCATTTCAAGCGCAGCATCAAACTGATCTTCCTCTTCTTTTCCTTCTACAGAATAATCCAGAACAGACGAAACGCCCTTGGTGTACATTTTATCCACCACTGAAAGGCAATCAACTTCATTCACACCTCCGCAAAAATGATCAAAAACAGTAGCGCGAATTAAACCTTCAACAGGAAGATTTGCTTTCAGGGCAAAATTAGTAACCGCAGTTCCAATACGAACCAGTGGCTGATTGGCAATCATTTTGAAAAGAAAATAAGCTCTATCCAATTCGGTATCACTTTTTAATGAAAAGGCAACTTGTGTATTATTGAATATTTTTTCCATTATTTGTTAAATTTTTGTACAAATATAGACAGAGTTTTGAATATTATTTAGCAAAAATTACCTTATTTTGCGGTTCCAATTAATCCATAAAGATGCAGTCAATTCAAGCCAACAGTTATCCGATACATTTCAACGAAAAAGCATATGAAGCATTAAACCTTCATTTAAAAGAAAATAAATATTCCAACTTATTTATAATTGTAGACAGCAATACCAATGAGTTTTGCTTGCCTAATTTTCTTCCTTATCTGGAAACTGATCTTACTATTGAAATTATAGAATTTGATTCCGGTGAAGAAAATAAAAATATTGAGACTTGTGTCCAAATCTGGAATGTATTAACGGAACTTGGTGCCGACAGAAAAAGTCTTTTAATTAATCTCGGCGGCGGCGTTGTTACTGATTTAGGTGGATTTGTTGCTTCAACATTCAAACGTGGAGTTGATTTTATTCACGTTCCTACTACGCTATTAGCAATGGTTGATGCTTCTGTAGGAGGTAAAAACGGCGTAGATTTAGGGAACTTGAAAAACCAAATCGGTGTTATCAATGTACCAAAAATGGTGCTTATCGACACTCAATATCTCGAAACAGTGACACAAAATGAAATGCGTTCCGGTCTTGCCGAAATGCTGAAACACGGTTTAATATATGATAAGGAATACTGGGAACAATTTCTAGATTTAAAAGCCATAGATTTTGCTGATTTTGACACATTTATTTACCGTTCGGTTGAGATAAAAAATGAAATTGTCCTTCAAGATCCTACCGAAAAAAATATCCGAAAAGCATTGAACTTTGGTCACACATTGGGTCACGCCATTGAAAGTTATTTTCTGGAAAATGAAAATAAAACTACTTTGCTGCACGGAGAAGCCATTGCTGTTGGAATGATATTAGAAAGTTTCATTTCATTACATAAAAAACTAATCAATAAAGAAGAATATTCCGAGATAAAATCCTGCATCAAATCAATATATGACGACATCATTTTTGAAGAAAAGGATATCGAACCTATCATGCAACTACTGATTCACGACAAGAAAAATGAGTACGGCAACATTCAGTTTGTATTAATCGAAGGTATCGGGAAAATAAAAATTAATCAATCAGTTGAAAATGAATTAATTCTTAGAGCGTTTCTGGATTATAAATCTTAATTAATTTTTATAAAAAGGATTGCATTGCGTATATAATATTTTTTACATTTGCACCGATGAAAAAAAGTCAAAACAAGCCAAATTATAGTTCCAGTAAAACTCGAAACAATATGTCTTTTTTAAGAATATTGAAGCGGTTTTATTCTATTAAAGGAAACTTTAGTTTTGATGTTTTCCAATACTTAAAAGCAGATCACGAGAAGCTTCAAATCGTTTATGCAAATATCCGGGTTTGAATTATAGGTTACTTTATTTTACAATATTCTAATCTATAATCACGACATCTAATGAATACAAAATATTCTGATTTAATCAATCAAACCTACTATTTTCCCCAAGAAGAATTTACATTAAACAAAGATAATCTTCAGTTTCACAATATCGATTTGATGAAATTGGTAGAGCAATATGGTACGCCTTTAAAATTTACTTATTTACCTCAAATTTCCAACAACATCAACAAGGCCAAAAGCTGGTTTCGTAAGTCGATGGAAAAAAACAAATATGAGGCAAAATATTACTATTGTTATTGCACAAAAAGTTCTCATTTTGAATATATTATGAACGAAGCGTTCAAAAATAATATCCATATTGAAACGTCATCTGCATTTGATATTAATATTGTTGAAAACCTTTTAGCTAACGGTAAAATTAATAAAAGTACGTATGTGATTTGCAATGGTTTTAAAAGAGACCAATACATTGAAAATATTGCCAGACTTATTAATAATGGTCATAAAAACACCATTCCAATTATTGATAATTTTGAAGAACTTGACTTGCTTCAAGGACAAATAAAAAACAAATTCAAAATTGGAATTCGTATTGCTGCAGAAGAAGAGCCTAAATTTGAATTTTATACCTCAAGATTAGGAATTGGATACAAAAATATTGTTCCGTTTTACAAAAAAGAAATCAAGGAAAATAAGAAATTGGAACTTAAAATGTTGCACTTTTTTATTAACACAGGAATTAATGACAACGCCTATTACTGGAATGAATTAGTAAAATGTATTAAGGTTTACGTAGCTTTAAAAAAAGAATGTCCTTCGCTTGACGGATTAAATATTGGCGGTGGTTTTCCTATAAAAAACTCATTGGCATTTGAATACGATTATCAATACATGATTGACGAAATCATCAATCAGATCAAAATAGCTTGTGACGAAGCCGAAGTCGATGTTCCGAATATTTTTACTGAATTTGGGTCTTTTACTGTTGGAGAAAGTGGTGGAGCGATTTATCAGATTTTGTATCAAAAACAACAAAATGACAGAGAGAAATGGAATATGATTGATTCTTCTTTTATCACTACTTTACCGGATACATGGGCAATCAACAAACGTTTTATCATGCTGGCCATAAATCGCTGGAATGACATGTACGAGCGGGTTTTGTTGGGAGGAATGACGTGTGACAGCGATGATTATTACAACTCAGAGCAAAACATGAATGCTATTTATTTGCCAAAATACAATAAAGAAAAACCATTATATATCGGATTTTTTAACACGGGAGCTTATCAGGAAACTATTGGCGGATATGGTGGTTTGCACCATTGCTTAATTCCGCAACCTAAACATATATTGATAGACAGAGACGAAAACGGTATATTAGCCACTGAGGTTTTTTCAGAACAACAAACCTCTGAGGAAGTTTTAAAAATATTAGGTTACGACAAAAAATAAATTAACAATTATTCAATTATTCAATATAAAAATTCGTTAAATTTGAAATTATAATTTTAACGTATTGATTTTTAAGCATTTAAATTTTAAAAAATGAGCAAGGGACCAATCAGTCAGTTTATAGAAAAGCATTATTTGCATTTCAATTCTGCATCTTTAGTTGACGCAGCTAAGGCATACGAAGAACAATTAGCCAATGGTGCAAAAATGATGGTAAGCATGGCTGGCGCTATGAGTACTGCCGAGATTGGAAAAATATTTTCTGAGATTATTCGTCAGGATAAAGTACATATTATTTCGTGTACTGGAGCAAATCTTGAAGAAGACATCATGAATTTAGTTGCTCATTCTCATTATGAAAGAGTTCCAAATTATCGTGACTTAACTCCGCAAGACGAATGGGATTTACTTGAAAGAGGTCTAAACCGTGTAACGGATACTTGTATTCCGGAACATGAAGCTTTTCGTCGTTTGCAAAAACATATTTACAAAATCTGGAAAGATGCGGATGATAAAGGCGAAAGATATTTTCCACATGAGTTTATGTATAAAATGTTACTTTCAGGTGTTCTTGAAGAATATTATGAAATTGACTTAAAAGACAGTTGGATGTATGCAGCTGCTGAGAAAAATTTACCTATAATTGTACCGGGATGGGAAGACAGCACCATGGGAAATATATTTGCATCGTATGTAATTAAAGGAGATTTAAAAGCTTCTACAATGAAATCCGGTATCGAATATATGGTTTTCTTATCTGATTGGTATCCGAAAAATAGTACAAATGGTGTAGGTTTCTTCCAAATTGGTGGAGGTATTGCTGGAGATTTTCCCATATGCGTGGTGCCAATGTTATACCAAGATATGGAAATGCATGACATTCCGTTTTGGAGTTATTTCTGTCAGATTTCAGATTCCACAACTAGTTATGGATCGTATTCTGGAGCGGTGCCAAATGAAAAAATCACGTGGGGTAAATTAGACATTAAAACACCAAAATTTATTATTGAGTCCGATGCTACCATTGTAGCACCTTTAATTTTCGCTTATTTATTAGATTTATAGAATATTTTATGAAAAGAGTAATTGTAGATTACGCCAAACTTACCAACGAAATTTTAAACCTATTGGTAGATAGATTTCCAGATGGATATGATGATTCAAACATTATTAGTTTTAGAAATGCTAAAAATGAATTGATTGAAGCAGTCGAAGTACGAACTGACGATACTATTTATTTAGTAAAAGTGAGCACTAAACTTGCTGATAGAATTGAAAACTTTGAGGAAGATGATGAAATTATAATCGACGAGGTAGTTGAACCAATCAAAGGTTTGGATTTAGACGATGATATTGATGACGACGATGAAGATGACGCTATCGACAAACCGGATTCAGATTCAGGAGATGACGATGACGACGACGATGCTGATGAAAAAGATTTCTCAGATGAAGACGACGATGAAGATGAGGATTAATTAATCCCATTTTAAATATATTTCTAAAAAGGAACTCATTCACGAGTTCCTTTTTTTTATAATTTCAGACTTCTAAATACACGCCAAAATGACTCATGAAATTTTACTCGCCAAACTCAAAGAAAACTTTGGTTTTGAAAAATTTAGACCTAATCAGGAACAAATAATAAATTGTATTCTTTCTGGACAAGATACAGTAGCAATAATGCCTACAGGTGGAGGGAAATCAATTTGCTTTCAATTACCCGCATTGGTTTTTCCGGGAATTACAATCGTAATTTCTCCGCTTATTGCTTTGATGAAAGATCAAGTCGATGGTTTGAAAGCTAATGGAATTGCAGCCTGTTTTATCAACAGCAGCCAAACCGAAGATGAACGACAATTTTATATTGAAAGTTTAAAATCCAACACAATTAAATTGGTTTACATTGCTCCGGAAAGTTTGTCTTTTCTAGATAATATTTTCAATAGTTTAACAATAAGTCTTATTGCCATTGATGAAGCGCATTGCATTTCATCTTGGGGTCATGATTTCCGACCAGCGTACACTAATCTAGGATATCTAAAAAACCGCTTCCCCTCTACTCCAATATTAGCTTTAACTGCAACTGCTGATAAAGCTACACGTAAGGACATTAGCGAACAATTAAATCTAAAAAATCCGAAACTATTTGTGGCTTCTTTTGATCGAAAAAATCTAAGTTTAGAAGTTCGACCCGCTTTGGACAGAGTCAAACAAATTATAGATTTTATCCAAGAAAAACCAAATGAATCCGGAATCGTATACTGCTTAAGCAGAAAAACAACCGAAGAACTTGCCGAAAAATTACAAAAAACAGGCATTAGCGCCAAAGCATATCATGCCGGTTTAGACAATAAAATTCGCTCAACAACTCAAGACGAGTTTATTAATGATGATTGCAAAGTGGTTTGCGCAACCATTGCTTTTGGAATGGGAATTGATAAATCAAACGTACGCTGGGTGATTCACTACAATTTACCAAAAAACATCGAAGGTTATTATCAGGAAATTGGTCGTGCCGGTCGCGATGGTTTGCCATCAGAAACGGTATTATTCGAAAGTTATGGCGATGTAATTCAATTACAAAAATTTGCTTCACAAGGTTTAAACGCTGAATTACAATTAGCTAAACTGGAACGTATGAAACAATATGCCGATGCATTAAGTTGTCGCAGAAAAATATTGCTTTCTTATTTTGGAGAACTTGTTACAGAGAACTGTGGGAATTGTGATATTTGTAAAAATCCACCGCTGTTTTTCGATGGAACGGTAATTGCACAAAAAGCATTATCTGCAATTATTCGATTACAGGAAACTGAACCACTGCCTGTAATAATTGACTTTTTGCGAGGTTCCAAAAATGCTTACATCTATGAAAAAGAATATCAAAACTTAAAAACGTATGGCGTTGGCGCTGATCTTTCGTGGTATGACTGGAATCAATATTTGATACAATTGATAAATCTAGGGTATTGTGAAATTGCTTTTCACAAACAAAACAAAATTAGATTAACAACTCTTGCAAAAAAGGTATTGTTTGAAGATGAAAAAGTACAATTAACCGCAGTTCAGAAAATCAATAGTGAGAAACAAGAAACCAAAGAAACGAAAAGTAAATCAGCAGCAAGTTCGCTTTTTGAAACCTTAAGAAAATTACGTTACGAAATTTCTAAAGAGGAATCAGTTCCTGCCTATGTAATTTTTAGTGATGCGGCTTTGCGCCAAATGGAAACCGAAAGACCCATGAGCGACCATGAATTGCTAGCAATTGATGGCGTTGGAAAAGCAAAACTGGAAAAATATGGTGATGCTTTTATCAAAACTATAATTGATTTTCAAAAATTTAAAGTTGTCAAAAAAAAGAAAGAAGCCACAACTTACAAAGAAACACTGGAACTTTATAAAAACGGATTGTCTGTCGAGGAAATTGCTCAGAAGAGAAAATTAGGCCTTAGTACAATTATGTCACATATAGCGAAACTGTATTTTGATGGAGTAGATATTGACTTAGATTGTTTTATTTCAAAAGAAGAAGTTTCTCAAATTGCAGAAGCGCAAATTAAATTAGAATCACCAAATACTTTAAAACCTTATTTTGATTATTTTGAAGAAAAAATAGATTACGGTAAAATTCGGTTAGCATTGGCGATATTAGAAAAAGAAAATGCTGTAGTTTAAAAAACTTCATATGATACAATCCTTTCCTCCTTTTGTAAATTCCAAAACCGAGATTTTGATTTTAGGAACAATGCCTGGCATCGCATCACTCGAAAAACAGGAATATTATGCGCACAAAAGAAATCACTTCTGGAAAATAATGTACACGCTCTTGGATAATTTACCAATAGCTGCAGTTTTCGAAGAAAAAATACAATTGCTTCAAACAAATAACATTGGACTTTGGGATGTATTAGAAAATTGTGAAAGAAAAGGAAGTTTGGACATTCACATTAAAAATCATAAAGAAAATGATTTTAAAACATTTTTCAAAAAATTTCCCGGAATTACAACCATTGTTTTTAACGGAAAAGAAAGTCATAAATTCTTTCTAAAAAAATTTGGACAAATAAAAGGCATCACGTATTATGTGATGCCTTCCACTAGTCCTGCAAATACAATGACTTTTGAAAACAAACTAAAAATCTGGTCGGCCGGTTTTCAATAAATTATAAATACCTTTCTTCGAAAACTTTTTGATGGTGTTTCTGATGTCCCATCATAATAAAACCAATCGCACGAACTGATACAGCTGCATTCGAAGCGATTCCAATCCTCCTAAATTGTTCATCTGATAAACTTTTAAAAAGAAACAAATTCGAATGTCGCACGGCAGAAAATTCAGTTAGCAAATCCTGAATACTTCTATTGGCAGCTTCAGTGTTCGCCACATAATAATTTTCATCAAAACCTGGTAAAGGTGTTACATCGTTTCTGGAAATTCGTAAAGCACGATACGCAAAAATGCGCTCGGTATCGATTACATGTTGAATAATCTCTTTGATATTCCACTTCCCTTCCGCATATCGGTAATCAAACTTATCCATTGGAATATTTTGAACAAAACGGATAAAATCATGCAATGAAATTTCTAATTCTTCCATCAAATTTACTTCTCCTAAAGCATTTATATAAGGAGCATAAAAAGATGCATATTCGTTTACTGGTAATTGTGTTGACTTCATTTTTTATCTTTTAAGCGGAGTTTCTACTGGCATTTGTATTTCCGAAAAGGGAACGGGTAACAATTTTTTCGTACACTTTTATTAAAGCATCATCTGGTTTATCCTCTTTATTTAATTCATTAATACGAAGTAATGCATATTGTTGTATAGTCAACAATGGCAATACTATACGTTCTCTTATTTGTATCGATGCTTTACCATCAGGATAGTTTTCCATAAGCTCTTTATGACCTGCGATTTTCAAAAGCAATCGTTTTGTTTCTAAAAACTCGTCGTAAATAATTTGCCAAAAAGCACCAAATTGAGGGTCTTTTTTCATGTAAGCTGTTAATGGAAAAAATGATTTTGCTAATGACATCATACTGTTTTCTAACAAGGTTTTAAAGAACATAGAATTATCATATAAATTCTGAACTTTATCCCATTGATTTGTTTCTTCAAAATGCTTCAAGGCAGTACCTACTCCAAAAAATCCAGGGACATTTTGCTTCAATTGACTCCAGGAACCCACAAAAGGAATCGCACGTAAATCAGCAAAATCTAAATTTTCTGATTTGCTTCTTTTGGATGGTCGGCTTCCAATATTCGTTTTAGCATAATATTTCAACGTGCTCATTTGTTCCAAATAAGGAATAAATTTAGGATGATTTTTAAAACTTAAATACTTTTCATAACCAAAACCTGCCAATTGATCTAATATATTTTTTTCGTCCAAAGTCAATTCGTTTTCCCCTTTATTAAAAACTTGATTTGTCACACCGGCACTTAACAAATTCTCTAAGTTATATCGACATGAATCTAAGGTTCCAAAATTCGAGCTAATAGTCTGTCCTTGCACTGTAACCTGAATTTCATTGTTTTCAATATTTGGACCCAAAGAAGCATAGAATTTATGTGTTTTTCCGCCTCCACGTGCGGGCGGGCCTCCACGACCATCAAAGAAAATTGCTTTTACGCCATATTTTCTGGAGATTGCAGTGAGTTCTTCTTTCGCCTTATAAATACTCCAATTCGCCATTAAATACCCTCCATCTTTTGTTCCGTCAGAGAAACCAAGCATTATCGTTTGCTTATTGTTTCTATTCGCCAAATGCGCTGAATAAGTGGGATTTGTATACAATTTCTCCATGATTTCATGCGCATTCTGCAAATCATCAATTGATTCGAAAAGCGGAATAATATCAACGGGAGGATTTTCCCAATTACTTAAACGGAATAATGCAAAAGTCTCCATTACATTAAGCGCGCTTTCATTGTTACTAATTATGTATCGGTTTGCACCAAATTCACCATTTCTTTCCTGAATTGTTTTTATCGCGTGAATCGATTCGATTGTCAAACGAGTTATTTCATTTGCAAATACAGCAGCATCAAGATTTCCGTTAGTATTTGATAATACTTTAAATTTATCTTCCTCTGATAATTCAAAATAGTTTTCAGGAAAAACAGAGGCATCCGTTTTTAAATAAAAACCCACTATATCTCTGAACACAGTATCATGAATCTTACTGTTCTGACGTATGTCCAAGGAAGCAAAATGAAATCCAAATAAATTTACTTTTATCAATAGTGCGTCCAATTCATCTAAATATAAAGATTGATGCTGGTCGATAACTATTTGTTTAATTTTATTTAATTGTGCTTTGAACTCATCTAAAGTAATAAAAATTTCTCCTTTGGAATAAAATACAGACCTATAAAGTTTTTGTTCCAGTTCAGTCACTAAAGTATTTACTCCTGAGAAGGTTAGCTTTCTTTTTAAATTCCTGATTTCGATGTAATAACATTTCAAAATAGAAGTTCGCAAGCGTTCCGCTACTTTCAGCGTTATTTCGGTAGTCACAAATGGATTTCCATCACGGTCACCTCCAGGCCAAAATCCCAGCTTAATCAATGGATTCTTTATGGAATTGCCGTTGAAAATATTCTTTTGTAAATACTGCACCATCTCACCGGAAGTTTGGTAAAATACATTTTCGAGATACCAAATCAAACTTACAGCTTCATCAAAAGGGTTTGGTTTTTCGTTTTGAATAAAAGGAGTTTTACCCAATTGAGCCAGCAATTGTTTGATATTAAGTAAGTCATTTTTTCGAATCGCTTCTGTCAAATCATTGATAATGCCAAGAACTGCACCGGGGTAAAATTGTGTAGGATGAGCGGTCAAAACAGTCCTTACATTGAAATCCTCCAAAAAATCAATCAACTCCTCTTCTTTGTCTTTTGCATCTGATTTTTCCTTGATATCTCTTAAGGAACCTCGTCCTTCCATATTATTAACAACTGGAAAAGCGGCATCTTCAATGGCATCAAACAATACAATCTGACGTTCAATATATTGAATAAAACGAAACATGATATCAATTTTCTCTGTTTCTGAAGGATCATGTAAATACCTTTTAGCAAAAAAATTAACAATTTCTTTCGGAGTTTCTTGCTTTTTAAATCCCGTATCACAAATGTCTGTAAACAAAGGAAGTAAAGCTCCAGTGTTATCTATAGAATGAAACGGCAATGTGATAAAAACGCTATTGTAAATATGGTATTTAGAGAGAACGTCTTGATTGAAACGTTCAATTTTAGGTAGTGTGTACATAATTTAGTTGTAGTTGGTTTAGTTAATTTGTCACAAAAAAACCCCAAGAGTAAACTTGAGGTTATATTTATATATCGCATTCAAGATAATTACATATTTTTGAAAATAGTGTGCATCAAGCGCTTCTTGTCATTTATGCTTTCCTCAAGTGAGATCATCGTTTCGGTTCTGTAAACGCCTTCAATATCATCAATCATAAAGATAACATCTTTTGCATGTTTAGTATCTTTAGCTCTAATTTTACAAAAAATATTAAATTTCCCTGTAGTCACTGAAGCTACCGTTACAAATGGAATTTCGTTGATACGTTCTAAAACAAATTTTGTTTGAGAAGTGTTGTTAAGAAAAACACCGACATAAGCGATAAATGAGTATCCCAATTTATCATAATCAAGAACTAATGAAGATCCCATAATAATTCCGGCATCTTCCATTTTTTTTACTCTTACATGCACAGTTCCTGCTGAAATCAATAATTTTTTTGCAATATCCGTAAATGGAACTCTTGTATTGTCTATCAACATATCTAAAATCTGGTGATCTACTTCATCTAAACGAAATTTACTCATAATTCTTAAATTAACATTATTAATTACTATAACAAAGTATAAAATTATACATAAAAACAACAAAAAGACGTAAATATTATATTTTTATCATTCCGTTAACAAATTTTATGTCATTATCTAAATAAAAATCAGCTTTTTGGTTTAATTTAGGAATCGACTCAAAATTATCTTTGTATAACGCACCTTCAGCGTCATATTCAAAATGACCAAAATAATTTTCTAAATCCCCTATTTGTGAAACATATGCATTAAAACAAATCTGATTTTCAATCAACTCTTCTTTGTATTGTGCTGCAAAATTGGTGATTATTTCGATACCATCATAATTTATTTTGATGTTTTTATACATAAAATCATAAAAAACGACTTTATTTTGAGGAATATTCAAATATTTGTTAATTCCGTTGCTAACTATAACGTTTTCGCTAAGTGTAGTGAAACTCGAAATTAACGCCATAAAAACATATTTACGAGTTTTCTCTCTTTCATAATCGTTCGGAAAATGACCTGCTTCGAACAATAACGTCGGAACTCCCAAATATTGAAATTTATCTCCAATGCAGTTGATATTAAAAGAATCATCAAAACGTCCAATTTGATTTGGTAAATATTCTTGAAGGACCTCGTTTATACTCGCAATCAAATTGATGGCTTTCAATCGGGAGTCGTTTATCTCCCGTTCTTCGTTGTAAGAAGGAGCTAAAAATGACAATGTAGCCGGTTTCCCGGTACCGCTTACGCCAAAAATCGTACGCTGATCATGAAGATTAAAGCAATAATCTGGTTTAAATGATTCAAAAACTGCTCTTAATAGCTTACTTTCTGGCTGTGTGAGCTCATTCGAATCGCGATTTAAATCCACTTTGTTGGCATTTTCTCTAGTATATAATTTGGCACCATCAGGATTCAACATTGGAATAGTGTAAAAAGTAAATGACTTTAATAATTGTTGTGCCAATTCAGAACCACTCTCCAACACATTCAAAAAGTCAATTAAAGCTTTCGTTGTGGTACTTTCATTTCCATGCATTTGTGACCACAGTAAAATTCTAATTTTACCATCTCCTATTTGGTACGAATAAATAAATTTTCCTAGAACTGATTTCCCAATAATTTTAAGTTGATTGTTGCTGTTTAATTTTTGAAGTAGTGGCTCAATCGATTCTAAAGTAATATAACGACCGTGGATAGTTTCTTCACTATGTTGACTGAATAATTGCTCTAAATTCATGCTGTTTTATTTGATTTACAAAAGTAAACATCTTTATATTTACATTTGTAAACTAGTTAAATGCAAAATATTTCAAAGATGTAAACACTTATCCGCAGTAAGTCGTATTGACTTAGCATCCTATAATTAACAAATGTTATCAATTTATAATATATTATTTAAATATCTATTTATCAGTGTTTTAAATATTCTCACCTTTTTAAATACTTTAATAAAATACATCAATTAAAATAAATTTACAGTTGTAATTTAGGTATTTCAAGCTATTATAATTACATTTGTAAATAGTTTATTTTTAATACTAATTCACAATGGTAAACATAGAAGATTTTATAAAAAGATTAGAAATCATACTGGATTACTACAGCTTGAATGCTTCTTCTTTTGCGGACAGAATTGGAGTGCAGCGCTCCAGTTTGTCTCACCTGCTGTCAGGAAGAAACAAACCCAGTTTGGACTTTATCCTTAAAATATTAGATGTTTTTCCTGATGTAGATTTGTATTGGATTTTAAATGGAAAAGGAACTTTTCCAAAAAATTTAGAGCAGTTAGATGCAAAAGAAAAAAGTGTTGAGCACATTGGAAAACAAAATATTCCTACTCCACCGAATACTGAAATAATTCCTGAGAATTTATTTTCGGAAATAAAAAGCCCAAATCCGATTCCAGCATTCGAAACAAAAAAAACAGAAAATCAAAATAGCGCAAAAGAATCATATTCTGGTGCCATTGATAAAATCGTGATTTTTTATAAAAATGGAACTTTTAAAAGTTATGTTCCCGATTAAAAAAAATAACCCCAATTCAGATTTCTAAATTGGGGTTATTTACTATTACTAGATTCAACTAATTAATGCAACTTTTAGGGGGGAGATAAAGATATTTTTTCAAAAGAAAGGACTTTTAAAAAGCCCTCTCTCTCGAATGGAATAAATGTTCTTTATTTGCTCCT